>CAZDHN010000355.1:0-7074 GCA_964505115.1 uncultured Planctomycetaceae bacterium | reverse complement strand
CGGATCGGGAAGCGTCCATCCCAAAGGCGTTGAGCGTGCCCGTTAGGAGGTTCACCGAGTCTTCGGTGCTGGCCACGGCGACCTTCGAGAACTTCATCGCGGTCGACAGCACGTCAACTTGATTGGCCGTGCCCCGAATCTGGTTCGAGATGACCTGGTAATAGCCTTCGCTCACATCGCCAAGCGGCTGGTTGAAATCGTCCGATAGTCCCCGAACCGTGGCAGCCAACTGGTTGAGGTTCTTGACCGGCGAGATAGTGCGGATCTCGGCAATCTGCCGTTGGAAATCGATCGAATCGTTGTAAGCGTCGCCCAAAGCATTGCGGACCATGCTCAACGCCCGAACAATCGCCTGCGTGGCCACCACCCGAGCCATCGTCTCCCAGCTCACGGTGAGGGCCTTGGTGGAGCGAGTGCCCGTCTCGCCGAGCTTGCCGTATGACTTTTCGACCCGTGCAAGCCCGTCGGCAATCTTGTTCTCCTCGCCGATAAAACTCTGGCCGAGGCCGTTTTGAATGCGGCGCACATCGTTCAGCGATTTACCAGAACGCTTGGCGTACTCGGCAACTTTCGTGGCCGCACTCTCAAAGGCTCGCTTATGATCGGTGCGGGCGATGGCTGGGATCTCGCCGAATTTGGTCTTCACATTGGCTAGATGCGCCAGCACGGCATCGGATTCCGAGCGGACCGACGACGCCGTACCAGTAGCACCCGCGACCGGACCTGCGGTCCCGCTCGCCCGGTTTACACGATCAAGACTGGCGAACGCCCGATCGGCCTCGCTCTTGATCCGCTTCAACGCCCCGACCGTTTTGCCGGCCCGTTTATTGAAGAGATCGAGCCCTTTGCCGGTGCCACTGACAGTTTTTTCGAATTTCGCCAGCACACCGTCCAACTCGCGCAGCGTAGCGAGTGCTTGCGCCGCGTCGAAGCCGAGTTGTTGGCGGATTTCTTCCATGGTGGATGGCCTAAGAGATTTTTATCTGGTTGGTCTTGATGTGGCGTCGAGGATCGGGCAGACGCACTTTCTTGGCATATTCCTGAAATGCTTTGGCTCCGGCCTCCTGGAAGTGATACGGGCCAGGATTCTTCAAGCGGTAGAAGACATTGGAATCGGTGTCCGGTGTGTTGAATTCATTGTGGATCAGCCAGCGGAGTGTGGTTCCATAGTTGAATATGTACGTGCCCTTACTTCGGTCGATTTCCAACCCACCGTCACTGGCCCGCCGGCCTTCGTTTCTTCGATCTGGCGCAATACCGGCCGTTCCGGCTGTGAGCGCAAAACCCACGGCTCGGGCCAGATGGTAGAACGTCGAAACCGACGCCCCGCTCCACTCAGGGATCAATGCAACGACCGTGGCATCCAACCATTCGTGCGCCGCCTCGGTAATCGCCTCGCTCAACTGCTCGTGAAGCGCAGTCCGGTAACTGCTCAAGTCGATGCGAGGTGATTTGAGTGTTCCTTTGAATTTCATGGGCATCGAGTCTCAACCACGTGGCATTGTTCATGGCTCCTTCCGTATTGTCAGCATGGTTTCAATCTACGATTGCTTGCCATACCACTCCTTATGAGGTAGACTTGTGTGTGGAGAGTTCAGGGCACGACGCTACTGTGCGGAGCAGGAGACCCCTGGCAGCCAATCCTTAAAATCCCCTATATGGCGGAAAGGAGTAACTGTTATGGTAAAATACGTGTACAGCCTGGTGAGATACGTCTCTCCTACTGCCCTGGCCATTTGTGGCTGGTTCTCGTTTGTGTTAGGTCTTTGGCTCGTTGAGCCTTTTCCTCTAAAGCTTGCGTTGATGTCAGCTGCCAGGGTCCTGCCCTGAATTCTCCAGGCGGCTTCCTTAGATATCATGGTCAGCAGCCCTCATCCTCTTGGCGATTCAGCGGCAACCCTAGGCATCCGTGCCCCGGCCAGGTGGGCGTCACGCTCTGATTCGTCGTGATCGCGGACCTGGTCGTAGGCAAGAATTAACGCCTGGGTGTGAACGCCGCAATCGTCCCAGTTGGGCTTTACGCCTGGGGGCCGGACGCCGAGTCGCTCGCAGGCTCGCCAGATGGCGTACTCGCCGGTTCGGTATTTTGGCCAGAGGATGCGTCGCTGGCCGGCTGCTGACCACGTAGAAAAACCGCTCGCGCCGCTTCGAGTTTTGCTTCGTCCAGGCAGTTGGCTTCCCAGACGAGCCCGACGATGCGGTTGATCTCGACTTGCGAGAAGCCCGCGCGGCGGAGGTCGTCAGTATAGTTGGTCCACGTCTTGGGGTTGTCCGGGTCAACGGTATCCCACTCGATCTGGGACGGTTCAAGCGACTTGACGACCATGTAGGCCACGCGGCGGCGACCGTGGGCGAGCATGGCGGATCGCCAATTGGCGTCCTCTTCGTTGGGTTCCTTGCCTGCCTTGGTCAGACGCACGGGCGGCTTGGGTTCGGGACACAGCTTGTCGAATTCGTCCATGTCCGGCAGGCCTTGGGCGCGAAACACAATGCTTTCTTCGCCGCGCGGCAGGACAAGAACCTCTTCGGTCGGCAACGTGCCGGGGTCGATTCCACCGATTATCATAAGATTACTCCGGGGTTTATGGGGCAAATGGATCGTTATTGGCTGACGCGACTGATGGTCGGTTCGACGGCATTGCAGCGGCCGCTGACCGAGACGGTTGCTTCGCCCAGGTCGAATTCCTTCGAGTCGGCGCGGAAGTCGGGGAAGATCGAGGTTTCCATATCGGCGCCACCGCAGGGTGGGATGTGCTCGACTTCGATGTCCACGGCATAAGGTTCGCACGGGTCGGCCGAAGAACTGACCCATTCGGCGGCCCCGCCACGTCCCTTGATGGCATCCGTCGGCGTGATGGTCTCGCCCGTGCCGGTGGTGACGAACTCGTAGACGAAGTCGAGGTTCACGTCCATCGGCACCTGGTTGCCTTCGCGCACAGTGTCCAACTGGCCGCGATCCAGCTCGTATTCGTACTCGCTGTTTTCGGTGTAGGTAAGGTTGCCGTCGCCCACCTTGACGTCGATTTGCTGTGGCAGGAACGTGATCACGGCATCGTCGGCCGGGATGCCGTCGGCGGTGGCCAGAGCGGGGGTGAACTGGATATTCGTGGTCGTAGCACTGCCGTCGGCGGGTGTGCGGCCGGTGACGGTGTGGGTCACGTCCGCCGCGCCGACGACCGTAAATCGGGCTCCGATCGGAACCACGTCGGTGCCCAACTTGCCGTTGACCACCACGGTGTCGATATCGAAATCCGTGTCGCCGTCGGCCGGTGGTGTAACCGTCTCATTGACGGCACCAGCGCCGCTGAAGCCGTCTTTGACGCGAATCGAGGCGTGGCGAAGCTCTATCCTGGCCATTTGTTATTCTCCGTTGGTTGAAAGGAAAAGGTGATACCGGGCATCGACCGCGCTCTGGCGGATTCGATCGTCCCGACTGATTTGTCCGAAATGAATCACACGGACCGCGTCCCGCTTGCCGGAGCGGAGTGTGAGGCAACCGAGCAATGATTCGTCATCATCCGGCCCTTCACCATACTTGAGTACGGGTATCGGGCCACCGGCCGCTTGAATGAACACGCCGGCATGGCGCACAATGTCGTAGGCATTTCGGGTTTGCCCGCCCATCATGCTGGTCAACAAAAGGTTCACGTCCACGTCGAGCCGAAAATATCCCCGGCTGAGTTCCGTCACGGCCGGGCCGTTGATGCGAAATTCGACATGGTCATTAGCCCGCATCTTCTCGGCCTCGCGTTCGTCGATGCCTTCGATGAGGATGGGCAGGTCGATTCCGTCCGCAGTCTGTTTGAAATAGTCAGCGGTCGAGGCGAATATCCATCGCGGCCAGTGTGGATTGGGAATGTTCATTACCGATGTGCTCCCGTCGCAAGACCCAAGAGGCTATCGGCCACAACCAGATGGACCTGCTCGGCAGTGCGGCCCATCAGTTCCTTGCCGACGACGATCCAAGCGGCACCGAACTCGAATTCCCAAATGGCCTTGATCTCGTAGCGACGGCCGTTGTAAACCAGCCAGTCGTCGTTGGTGAATTCAAAACCCGCGGGCAAGTCACGGGCGTCGATGATAAACTTCCGCAAGCCGCTATCAAAGCTGCCGCCGTAAACGAACGCCTTGTTGGCCGAGATCTGCGAGATGCTTTGGAGCACCTCTCGGCTGACCTTGACCGGCAAGACGATGGCCCGCCGGACCACGAAGACGTCTTTGTCGATCGTCTTGCGACCAGTGCGCACGTCGGTCTCGGCATCATTGAGACGATAGACGCTCAGCGTGCCCCCGTACTGCCGTTTGAGCGAGTACAGGGTCTGCTGGATCATGCGGTTGAGTGTGCGGTCGGCCGGATACATCGGTGCTTACCTGTCCAAAGCCCTTTCCAGTCGTCCCATGACGACCGTGTTCTGGGCAATCACTGTCGAACACTTTTCTACCAGTGGCAGCAAAATATCTTGCTGCTGGTCTTCGAGGGTCTCGATCCGCGTAACCAGCCGATCTTCGCGGCGGTAATCCCGCCACAGGAAGAAAATCACGGCAATCAACAGCGGCCCGAACTGTTTTAGTACCCACATCAGGTCCATGAAGTTGTCCACGGTGCGTTCCTCGATGGCGTTGGAGGTAAGAAGAGAGGGTTGCCCGGCACGAAAAAGCCGTACCGGGCAATCCCCAAAAGACGCGTGGGCGATTAGCCCTGGAGCACCACGGCCAGGTCCGGGTCGAGGACGGCGACACCGGCCAGAATGTCCATGTTGACAACCGTGCCCTGCTTGATGCTGTTGTATTGCATCGTTATCCGCATGGCGATGTCGTTGTAGGACGCCACGGCGGCCATCACGCCCATCGACTGGTTGGGAAGGGCCAGCGGTCGAGTGACCAGGGCCAACGCGTCACGGTGCAGAGCCAGGTTCATAGCGCCGGCCGGGCCGGGAAAGGCCAGATCGTTGTCGGCCAGGGCGGTTGCCAACGGGCGGTCGAGCCAGATGACCCGATCAGCGCCGGACGTTTCGGACTCGATCACCGTATAGGTATGGCGGCTGCCACCGGTGCCGAAGGAAACAAGTTGGCCGATTTGAAGCGGCTGGGTGAAGCCGTCGATCGTGATGCCCTTGGTGTAGTTAACTGGGTAGGCACCCTTAACGCTCTGGGCCTTGTACACGGTGATGGCCGCGCCGGCCTCGGTGGCGAACTTATTGGCCTCGTGGAGCGTCACGGCAGTGGTGTCGCCCGCGGCAACGGTGGCCGCTGTAACGTAGGTGGGCTGGTCGTTTCCGGCCACAACGGCGTACTCACCGGCTTGCGCCTCGTAACCGGTGATGCTCACCGCCTGTGAGCCGCTGGCGCCGATGCCCGCGGCATTGGTAACGGTGCCGGTTGCTGCATCGGATGAGCCTTCGGCAATATCGTTGACGTTCTGGTCCATCCAGGTGTCGAAGCCGAGGATGCGGCCTAGCCGGGCATCTTCCAATGCCGTTCCGCCGTCGCCACGTTGGTCGGCCGCAATGAACAGCTCGTTCTTCAACAGCGCCGTCTCGCTGGCCGAGCCGAGCACCAGGTTCCGGCCGGTGACCGGGGCCTTGTTGTCGTTGAGCACCTTGCGGGCTTCGAGCAGGTAGTCCTTCGAATTGGTCTCGTCGAGGTTCAATAGCCGACCAACACGACCGGCGGGGCCGGCCAAAAACTTGTGAACCTGGCCCAAGACGGCCCGATCGACGCCGCGGGCGATGACCTGCATGGCTGGCAGCAAGTAGATTGACACCAGCTCCTGGAAAGACTTGCTGGCCTCGCCGTCCTTGATCACAAACGAGTTGTAGATGTGCTGGTCGAGCGGGACCTGCACGTTGGTCGAGCGGGCGTCTTGCGTCTCGACATCGTCGTCATCCGTCTTGCGGCGGATCTTGAAACTGGCCGGCTGCCGCGTGTTGACCACGTCGCCGAACTCGCGGACTTCGTCCTCGAAGTCGCGGTGGACCATTGAGGCGGCCACCATGTTCTCATCGAGAATGGCCAAGCCCTCTTGCGCCCACCGCTCGGGCACATAGGCGTCGTTGTCGTTGGCATAGCAGGTCGAGACGGCTTCGGATAGGTAGAGAGAATTTATCATTATAGGAAAGATCTCCGTTGGGGTACTGCGACTGAACGTCGCGAAAGGTGGGACTGACAAAACCCCTGATGTAGAAAAGTTCAACGACCCCGCTTCGGTTTCAATCCGAGAAGCTCAGGGTTCTTCTCGCGGATCTCGCGGTACTGCGTGGGCGACAGTTTTCGCACGTCGATCTGGCCGTTGGCGCCCGGCGCAAGGCCACCGGTAGCCGAGTTGCCGCCGATACCGCTGACGACGCCGGACTTGAAGAGGTTGCCGTACAGTTCCGGTAGTTCCTTCATGCGTTTGACTGCCTCTTCCGACGTTCTCTGGGTCATGATCGGCTCGCCCGTGTCGGGGTCTTTGTCGGGGAAGTCGACCATGGGGGCGAACTCACCACGCCCGTGGCCCTTCTCATCCGTTTTCTCGACCATTTTGGTCTGCGGTTTCAACAGCGTAACGATCTGCGAAGGGCTGAAAGATTCGTGCGCAATGGCGGCGTCTTGCAAGGATCGCTCGATGGTCGAGTCGGTGTAACGTTGTTGCCATAGCTCGGCCCGTTGCTGAACGTCTTCCAGCCGCACGGTGAATTCCTCTTCGAGTTGCTTCCGTTCGTGTGCCGCCTGCTGTTCCTTGGTGCGATACTGTGCTCGAAGGTTTTCCAGCGATTCTTCCAACTTGTTGCGATCTTCCTTGCTGAGGCTTTGGTTTTCCAAGAGTTGCTGGTACGAGGTTTCCAGCGTCTCGTACTTCTTCAGATGCTTGCGGCGGTCGTCCGCCATGAACTTATTGAGTTCCTCCTGAGTGAATGTCCGCTGGCCGGCATCCTTGGCGCTGCGGTCACCTCCAGGGCGATCATCGCCCGCCGCTTGATCGTCGGCCTGGGAATTGTCATCGGTCCGCCCCTCGTCGTCGCAGCTGCCGTCGTCGCCTTCGTTGTCGTAACAGGTCACGCACGGGGTGGAGAGGTACAGGTCGCATAGCAT
>CAZDHN010000354.1:0-7074 GCA_964505115.1 uncultured Planctomycetaceae bacterium | reverse complement strand
GCAGAAGCCGTTCCTTCTGTACGTTGGCTTCCACGAGCCGCACGAGCCGATTGTGTCGAACGAGCGATTCACGCGGATTTACCCGTCGCCCGACCCGAGCCTCTCGGCCCACCACGGCAACATCACGCAGATGGACCACGCCTTCGGGCGTCTGATGCAAACGGTGGACGAGCTTGACCTGCGCGACGACACGCTAGTCTTCTTCACCAGCGACAACGGTCCGGCGCGAACTCGCTGGCATCCGCACGGTTCGTCAGGCCCCTTGCGCGATAAGAAGGGGTCGATGTACGAAGGTGGAATCCGCGTGCCGGGCATCGTTCGCTGGCCGGGCCACGCCAAGCCGGGCAGCGTGTGCGACGAGCCGGTCTGCGGTGTCGACGTGCTGCCCACGCTCTGCGAAATCGCCAAGGTGGCGATACCCGCGGATCGGCCCATCGACGGGACGAGCATCCTGCCGATATTCGAAGGCCGGCCGATCGACCGCAAGACGCCGCTCTACTGGCAGTTCAACTTCTCGCGAAGCGCGCCCAAGGTTGCCATGCGGGTAGGCGACTGGAAGATACTGGCCCAGTTGACCAGCGAGCCCTTCAAGCCTGGCGCCGACATCCTGCCCGAACATGGCAAGGCGCTAAAGGAGGCCGAGCTGACCGGGTTCGAGCTTTACAATCTCCGCGACGACATTGGCGAGACCACCGATCTGGCGGCCAAGGAGCCGGAACGATTGAAGCGGATGTCGGCCCAACTGACGAAGCTGTATCACGAGGTGCGCGACGAGAGTCCCGTCTGGCCCGCCTGGACATGGCCTCGCCACGAAGGCAAGCTAATCGAGTGGCCCGCCTATAATAGACCGAAGAAGAAGCCGGCGAAGAAACGGCCGTAGTGCCGCTTCAGTTTTGGCTTTTCTTGGCGTAGGGTGGCACCCAACACCTTGGCGGCGACAGACCACTAGCTTCACTAGACCTTCGCGCCCCAGGGCTCGATCTGGCGGAGCTTCTTCGCCTTCAGTTCTCGATAGCAGTCGGGTAGATCGAATTTCTCCAGCACCGAAGGCAGCAGCGAGGAGAGGGGCCAGTTGTAATCCTTTGCTTGGGCAACGTCGCCGTACGAAGTCAGGCCGTTTTTGAGCGTCACTTGTGCCACTCCGTCGGACAATAGCGCCGCGAAGGTTGCCGGTATGGCGCCCCAGCCCTTGGCCGCCAGGTGGACTTGCTCGTGCCCGTTGCTCCTCAGCCAATCGACTACCCGAAGAATGTCGAGCGTTCGTTGCCCGACGTAAGGATAGTCGAGCATGATGGCGTGGCTGGAGTAGAAGAAGTCGCTGCCGTAGGCGCTGAGGAAGCTATCCCAGTTGCAGGTGTTGGGCCGCGATTCGCCGATCCCACGCACGTCGCAAGTGTAGAGAGCCGACTCGGGCTCGGCCTCGATCAGCTCCTTGATGAGCGGCTCGTCGCGTAGCTCGGCGTCGCTCGAATGATGGGAGACGTAAAGCACCGCCCGATCCTTGCCACGCGGCGGGCGGGAATAGTGACGCTCGTCCGAAAGCATGTAGACCAATGCGAAAGCTTGCGGCTCGGTCTCGACCGCGTAGGTTACGAAATACTTTTTCGGATATTTCCGTCCACCGATGGCGCGAAGGATTCGGTACTCGGGCGGGGCGTTTTGCGGTAACGGGAGTCTCAGCGTTTCGCGTACCGCCTTACGGAGCGCGTCGCCGCCGACCTGGCTGCGCTGCTTTGTCAGCGACTGTGCCGCTTCCTTCGTGTAGGAATAGACCGGCCGGCTCTTCAGGTCGACTACCTGACCGCGTGGCGTACACCAGAGCGTTTCGTCTTTCTCGATCGTGATCTTCGGCTCGATCTTGGCGTCGGAGACGCCCGTCGCGCGGTTGAACCAGCGGTACATCGCCTCGCGGTTCTCCTGCGAGTAGCCGTGGTAAGTGGGCCCCACGAACAGCCCGATGTTTTCTTCGGCGCCCAGCAGTTTGTAAAGCGGCTTGAGTTGGGCGAGCGCCTGCTGGCTGCCGCGGACGTCGAAGTAATCCTTCTCCTTGGCCAGAATCATTACCGGCTTGGGGGCCATCGCGGCCAGGAAGTCGGCGTGGTCCAGGCCCATGGCCAGTACCTTGGGCGGACACTGCTCGGTATCGGCCGGCAGTTCGTTCTCGGCGTTGCGGCGGAAGCTGGTCACGAAACAGGACGGGGCCGCCATCGTCCAGCGCTGCTCGATACCGCAGAGCCAGGTGGTCATCGTGCCGCCGCCCGAGTTGCCCGTCACGCCCACGTGCTTCGGATCGACCTCCTCGCGCGTCAACAGATAGTCGAGCGCGCGAATTCCGTCCCAGCCGCGCCAGGTTCCGAAAAACTCGCCGACCAGATACTGCTGGTTGCCGGCCTGAAGGTGCTCGCGAACACCGACGCCGATCGTCGATTTCAGCTTCTCGTCGGGATATTGCAGCCGCTCGCCCTGGCCGATCGGATCGTAGATCAGCACCACGTAACCGAGCCGGGCCAGCCCTTGAGCGAACGATTGGTAGGCCTCGCAACACTTGCCGTTGCTGGAATGGCCGCAGGTGCCGACCACGCCGGGCAGCGGGAACTTGCGTCCCTTGGGGATGTATAGGTTGGCGGTGACCAGGAAGCCGGGCCGGCTCTCGAAAATCAACTTCTCGACCTTGTAAGTATCGCGATCGACCACGCCGGTAATCCGCGGCTTCAGCGGTGTTCTTTCGGGGAACGGGCTGAAGCTCTCGCGGATCTTCCGCTGCACCGTCTTGACGTAAGCTTCCGCGTCGGCCTTTGTCTTCAAGGCGGCCCGGGCCTTGGCGCCGAGCGCGTCGGCCTGGCGAACCCGATCGACCAAGTAACGCTGCACCATCCGGGGAAACCGGTTGAGCGGCTCGATCGTCTTGCTCTTCGAGTTGGCCGCGGCATGCGCCTCGTTGGCCACCAGCCAGCCACCCAGCGCGAAGCCCAAGGCGCTGCTGCCGCTGGACTGGATTAGTTCGCGTCTGCTAATACCACGGCAACCGTTGACCGACTTACTGTTTGTTTTCATGGCGAGTTCTCCTTGATTGGTGTAGCCGGATTCGCAAGAATTCGGTTCTCCGCGTCACTGCTGAATTCTTGCGAATCCAGCTACAATAACCGCCCCGAGGACGGGGTGGCTCTGGGCCGCGGCGTCCCCGCCGCGAGTTGAGATGTTCAGACAATCTAACCGTTCTGCTCGTCCAATGCCAGTTGGCGGGCCTGGCGGGCGATCATCAGGTCCTCGCGGGTGTGGATGACGAGGATTCGGGCCGGGGAGTCGGACGCGGCAATGTCGGTGTCGGGTTTACAGTCGGAATTGAGCGTTTCGTCGAGATTCACGCCAAGACACTCGAGCCCCTTGCACACTTCGGCCCTCAGCCAGACGGAATTCTCGCCGATGCCGCCGGTGAAGGCAAGCGCGTCGAGCCCGCCGATACTGACGGCCAGCGCTCCGACCATGGCTCGCACCCGATATGCGTAGACATCCAGCGCCAGGCGAGCCCGGCGGTTGCCGTCGGCCGCGGCCGCTTCCACCTGGCGGAAATCGGACGATATGCCGGAAAGCCCCAGCAGCCCGGACTTCTTGTGCAAGATTTCGTCGAGCTGGTCGACCGTCAGCCCGCGTTCGCGCTGCACGTAGAGCAGCAGCCCCGGATCGAGCGTACCCGACCGGGTGCCCATCATGAAACCTTCCAGCGGCGTGAAGCCCATCGTGTTGGTCACCGCCACGCCCTGCTTGACCGCCGTCGCCGAGCCGCCCTGCCCGAGGTGGCAAATTACCAGCCGCGGCACGTGCCGATCACAATCGAGCATTTCCGCGGCCCGATCGGTGCAATATGCGTGGCTGGTTCCGTGGAAGCCGAAGCGGCGGATACCCCAGTCCTCGTACCACTCGTAAGGCACCGGGTAAAGATACGCGGCCGGCGGGATGTTGGCGAAGAACGTCGTGTCGAACAGGCCCACCTGCGGCACGTCGGGCAAGGCCGCCTCGGTCGCCGCAATCGCTTCCAGACCGGCCGGTATATGAAGCGGGGCCAGATGCGTGAATCGGGCAATCATCTCCTTCATCCGGGCGTCGATCCGCACCGGGTGCCGGATATCTTCGCCACCGTGGATCAAACGATGTCCGACCACGCGAATATCGAACTCGCCATCAGCCGATGCCGGGGTCAACTCCCGCAATGCTTTCAGCGCCTCGATCACGCCGCCGCGGTAGTCGGGCACGTCGAGTTGACGTTCAACGGGTTCGCCTTCTTGTGGGCTGAGCGTGATGGTCGCTCGGTGCGACTGGCCGGCCCAGTCCAATAGTCCTCGGGCGACCGGTTCGAGGGTATCGAAGTCGAAGAGCCCGAACTTCACACTGCTGGACCCGGCGTTAATCACAAGTATGTTCATCTAGACGGTCCTTCTAACCTTCTCCCGACGGCTGCTCGCGGCACGACACTGCCCGCCAGTTTACGCCCGCCGGTCGGGCAACTCAACAGGCCGTCCGCTGGGCGAAGCTCTCGATTTCCAGAGCGGCCAGGCGGTCGATGACTTCGCGGGGCGTTTGCGGGCGGCGAAGCGGCTCTTTGGCCAGCATCTCGCGGACCAGCCGAACGATGCCGGTCGGCAGGTGGGGGGCCAGCCGTCGGAGGTCGGGAACGGCCGCCTGCTTGTGCTGGATGGCAAGCTCGGCCGCGTCATTGCCCAGGAAAGGCAGCCGGCCGGAAAGCATCTCGAAGAGCATCGCGCCCAGGCTGTAGATGTCGCTACGGATGTCGGTCCGAAGGGCCGAAGTTATCGTCTCCGGCGCGATGTAGTTGCAGGTGCCCATCACGCAGCGGTCAACCACGGAACCCGTCTCGTCGGGCCTTCGAGCGAAGCCCAGGTCGAGTAAGGTAACGTGCCCCTCGGGCGAGATGAACGTATTGCCCGGCTTCACGTCGCCATGCATCCAGCCGGCCAAGCGTAACGCCTCGAGCGCTTCGGCCACCTGCCGGGCGATCCAGAGCGCCACGGGCGGATCGAGACTCGCGTCGGCAGCCAGACGCCGTGCAAGCGTCGAGCCCTCAAGCCACGGCATCACCACGCAGTAGGGCGACTCCAAGACATGGGCGGCGAGGATCGAGATCAGGTGGGGGTGGTCCACCATGCGCCCTACCGCCGCCTCCCGGCGAAACAGGCAAACCGCCCTGGGATCGTCTTCCCAATGCGAATCGAGCATTTTCAGGGCGTGCAGTGCCGGCCGATCAGTCGCGGAATCGGCGGGCCTCGCCCGATAAACCCGCGATAGGCTGCCCTCGCCCGCCAATCCGACCAGTTCCCACTCGCCTACTTGGCGCGGGAAGTGTCGGCTGGCCGGACGGCGCGCAACCCGGGCGCCGCGACTCGGTTTCACGTCAGCTTGGGTCATACAAGAAACGCGGGAATAGATGCTTTTTGCAGCCGAATCCGCAACCACTCGGAACGGTTCCGAAGGATCGTCAAGGTTCCGACGATGTTTGCGGTCGGCAGTAAAGAGTTGGGTCTGTACTAATTGAATCGGTTATTTGGGCTGGCAAGTTGAGTTGGGTTAGTGGCGTGGGATAGCACCCCCCACCCGTTGCCGGGCGAAAGTCTCTCGGAAGGGACCCTTGCCAGTTCGGCGGTGCCGTTCTAGAATGGAGGTTTGGTTACTACTTGTTGCGATTTGAGAGGATACCGACAATGCTTCGACGAGTCCTACTTGCCTGCTGCCTGGTGGTTTTCTGCATTAGCACGATGGTCGGTTGCACCGAGACGCCGGCCGGCGACCAGGCCCCGCCCAGCACCACTGGCGCCGAGCAATAGTCCCACCCGCTCGGCCCGACGTTCCAAATGTTGCTTTCAGCCGGCGTTTCTTTAGCCAACATTGCCGGCGGGTTCGTGGTACGCGCTCCCGTCGGCCCGCCCCGGCAATCCAGGCAAGACAGGTAAAGCATTTAGAGCGAGGCGATTCATCGCCGCCGGGTGCCACTGCTGGCTCGTCCGGGGCGCAGGAACGGGTTTGTAGCTGGATTCGCAAGAATTCAGCCCCTGAGCGTAAATCCGTCTGAATTCTTGCGAATTCAGCTACCAACGTGTCACCGATCTGCAAACCCGTTCCTGCGCCCGCTCGTCCAGCAGTGAGAAGTACGGCCACCGCCAAGGCACTGCTGGGCAAGCCAGCAGTGGCACCCTCCGCGCGATTCCGCCGAGTCATTCTTGACAGGGCAGTCAGCCTTGGCACAATGGGAGGTGTTTTCGTATACTCAACGCGGTTACAAACTACGTCACAAAACCGCAATCCATGGCTGCGTCGAGTATAGCGGACCTCTCACTGGTATCTTCCCAAGAAGGAGCAAAATCATGGAAAGAAACTTCTCGCGCATTGCACTGTCGATGCTCACCCTGCTGATCGGCCTGCTGATCGGTTTCGGATGCGGCCAGTCGGCCAAGGAAGGCGCCGGCAGCGCCAAGGCGGCTAAGGATCCGGCGGCCGCCGAAAAGATCGACGTCACCGTCGAAACGGAGAAGGCCGGCCCGGGGGAGGTCAAACGGTTCGGCTCCGTCATCGGCGTGAAACGCGAAACGCTCGATAAGTACATCGAGTTGCACAAAGACGTCTGGGCGGGCGTGAAGAAGATGATCGCCGGCTCCAATATCCGCAACTATTCCATCTACCTGGGCGAGCTGGACGACGGCAACCTCTATCTGTTCAGCTACTTCGAGTACGTTGGCGACGATTTCGACGCCGACATGCAGAAGATGAAGGACGATCCGACCACGCAGAAATGGTGGAAAGAGACCGACCCGCTGCAAATCCCCCAGAAGAATCGCAAAGAAGGCGACCAATGGATGACCATGCGCGAAGTCTTCCATCAGGATTAAGCAATTGTTATAGTCGGAGCCGCCCCGTCCTCGGGGCGAGGACGCCGCAGCTCAGTCCTTGAACTCTCGACTCTAAACCCCCGACCTTCACAATGCCTTACAATCACACGCAACACGCGCCGCTGCACTTCATCGTGTCGGCCCCGGCGATAGTCTGCCTTGCAAGCGCGTGGTTCGC
>CAZDHN010000353.1:3515-7095 GCA_964505115.1 uncultured Planctomycetaceae bacterium | reverse complement strand
ATTCGGCCAGGAAGTTCAGCAGCGCCAGCCGCGATCGTTCCAACCCACCCGGCCCGCCGCCCCGACCGACAATCCCCACCGTGCAGAGCAAGTTATAGCCGTCGATGATGATGGGCATTGGGGTGGTGGGTAGTTGATAGTTGATAGTTGGTAGTTGGTAGTTGATAGTAATCAGGCGGCAAACAGGAGACACGCCTGGATGTCTTCGTTCTCCAGGCCGTCGTATTCTTGGAGCACCTCGGTTGCCGTAGTGCCATGCGCCAGCAGGTTAAGTATGAAATCGACGGTCAGACGAGTTCCCCTGATGACCGGCTTTCCGGCCATGATCCTGGGATCGGCCACGATTCGTTCCAGCAGTTGTTCGTCGGTCATTATGAGGGTTTCCTATTGTCCTGTTCTACTCGCCGAGCAATTGCTCGATATCCTTTCGAGCGAACTCTAAGGCGTCGGGTAGTTTGTCGGGTAGCTTGCCGCCGGCTTGGGCCATGTCGGGGCGGCCGCCACCGCCGCCTTGAACGAGTTTCGCCGCGCCGCGTATCCACTTGACCGCGTCGACACCCTTCTCGACCAAGTCGCGGCTGACGCCCGCCACCAGCATCACCTTGTCGTCGTCCTGCCGGCTACCCAACATGACGGCCACCGGCGACGACTTGCGACGCAATTGGTCGATCAGTTGTCGCATGGCGTCGGCGTCGGCGTCGGGCAGCTCGGCCGTGACGACGGTCGTGCCGGCCACCTCGACCGCGTCATCCAGCAACTGCTCGACGGTCACTCCTCCGCTCCTCGGACCGGCGGCCAGTTGCTTCTTGAGTTGACGCACCTCTTCAACCAGCGACTCGACTCGGGCGGGAACTGCTTTGGCCGGGACTTTTAGCAGCGTGGCCGTTTTGGCAAGCGCGGTCTCGCTCTGGCGGAAGTGATCCAAGGCGGCGGCGCCGGTAAGCGCGACGATCCGCCGGGTGCCGGCCGCCACGCTCTCCTCGCCGACAATCGTGAACAGTCCCACCTGGGCCGTGTTCCCCAGATGCGTGCCACCGCAAAGCTCCTTGCTGAAATCGCCCATCGAAACCACGCGGACAATGTCGGGATACTTCTCGCCAAAAAGCATCGTGGCCCCGGCCTCGCGGGCTGCGGCCAGCGGCATGTCGGCCGACTCGACCGGCTGGCCGTCGGTTATTCGGGCGTTAACGTCGTTCTCGATCTCAAGCAACTTCTGGCGCCCCACGGCCGACGGGTTGGTGAAGTCGAACCGCAGCACGTCCCGGTCGACTTTCGAGCCCTGCTGTTGAGCATGTTCGCCCAGGTGCGATTGCAGGGCGTGATGCAGCATGTGCGTTGCCGAATGGGCCCGGCGAATTGCCTGACGCGACTGAGCATCCACCCGGGCCGAGACGGTGACGCCCAACGAGATTGAACCCTCGCGAAGATGTCCGCGATGGAGCGTGAACGCGCCGTCGACCTGGGTGTCGCGGACGTCGAAGCGGAACCCGTCGCCGATCAGTTCGCCCACGTCGCCCACCTGGCCGCCCATTTCTCCGTAGAAGGGCGTTTTGTCCAACACGATGGTGATCGGGTGCTCGCTGTCCAATTCGTCGACCTGCTCGCAGAGTTGGCCGCTGGCGATAATTCCGAGCACCTTGGCGCCGTCGATTTGGGTAGTCTCGTAGCCGACGAATTCGCTGCCGTGCATGGCCTTTTTGAGCGATTCGAGCGGATCCGACTTGAACAGCTCGGTCTTCTGCCCACCGCCCGACGATATGCCGTGCTCGTGCATGTTGCGGCGGTATCCGTCCCAATCGAAGGTGAGGTTGTGCTCGGCGGCCATCACCTCGAACAGTTCGGGCGGGAAGCCGTGGGTGGTGTACATCTCGGCCGCTTCGGCACCTAGAACCATGCCGCGGCCCTCCTGCTTCATCTGGCGGAAGGTCCGCTCGATCCGGTCCAGGCCGGCGTCGATGGTCGCCAGGAAGTTGCTCTCTTCACCCTCGATGACTTGGGCAACGCGCTGGATCGTTTCGGTCAGTTCGGGGTAGGTGCTGCTCATCAGTTCGGCCACCTTGGGCACGAGCTTGTGCAGGAAGGGGTCGTGGACACCCATCTGCCGACCGTCGAGCACCGCCCGACGGAGCAGCCGCTTGATGACGTACTTCTCCTTGTTTGGGCCGGGGTAGACGTTCTCGTGTATTGCGAAGGCGCAGGCGCGGACGTGGTCGGCGATGCGGCGCAGCCGGCGGCCGTTCTCGCTTCCCGACTCGTAGCCGACCTGACAGACGTCGCCGGCCGCCTCCACCAGCGGGCGGAGGATGTCGATGTGGTAGTTGGTATCGACGCCCTGCAACACGGCGGCCGTCCGTTCCAGGCCCATTCCCGTGTCGATGTTCTTGCTAGGCAGCGGCCGGAGGTTGTCGGGTGGGTCGCCAACCCGATTGAACTGGGTGAAGACGAGATTCCAAATCTCCACTTCGCCCGTATCGCCATGGTAGTAGATTTCGCTGCACGGGCCGCAGACACCGTCGGGGCCCCGGCTAGGGGCACTGGCCGGCCAGAAGTTCTCGGCCTCGCCGATCCGCTCCAGGCGATTGGACGGCAGTTTGATGTCGTTCCGCCAGATTTCGGCCGCCTCCTCGTCGTCCAGGTAAATGGTGGCCGAGAGCCGGTCGGGGTCGATCCCCAGCCATTTCTTCTCGGTAAGGAACTCCCAGGCCCAGTTGATTGCCTCCCGCTTGAAATAGTCGCCGAAGCTGAAGTTCCCCAGCATCTCGAAGAACGTATGGTGGTAGGCCGTCCGGCCCACGTTGTCGATATCGCCCGTTCGCAGACACTTCTGGCAAGTGACGGCTCGGGTGAAGTCCAGCTTGCAGCGGCCGAGGAAGTGGTCCTTGAACTGGTTCATTCCGGCCGGGGTAAATAGCACCGAGGGGTCCCAACGCGGCACCAGCACGTCGCTGGGGCGACGCACGCAGCCCTTGGTTTCGAAGAAGGCCAGGTATTTTTCGCGAAGTTCGTCGGTTTTCATGCTGATTGCCGTAGGGGAGCGCGGATGTAGCCGGATCGAATCTCTTATGATATCGGTAGACGGCTTCGCTGAAAAGTCGGGAAATCGGGCGATACGGCCCTTCTTGCCGGGATTTCCCGCCGGGATTTCCCGCCGGGATTTCCCGCCCTCCGCGTGATTTCGGGGCTTCGGGCGGCGGGCGAGGCTATCGATGGACGTTGAGGAAGATTCTTGACCCTTGCATCGTCAATGACCGAGGGCGCAGCCCGGGGGCTAAAAAAAAAGGGGGGGGGCTAAAGGGGTCTAAAGGGGGACAAGGGGCTAAAGGGGCTAAAGGGGGGGGGCTAAAGGGGGACAGGCTACTTTGTTTCCCAACAGCGTCTGGAATCAACCTTGCGCCCATGAGCCAGGCCATGGAAGAATCAAACAAAGTAGCCTGTCCCCCTTTGTTCACCTCTGGAATCAACCTTGCGCCCATGAGCCAGGCCATGGAAGAATCAAACAAAGTAGCCTGTCCCCCTTTGTTCACCCACCCTTTGTTCACCCTTTGTTCACCCTTTGTTCACCCTTTGTTCACCCTTTGTT
>CAZDHN010000353.1:0-3415 GCA_964505115.1 uncultured Planctomycetaceae bacterium | reverse complement strand
TTGTTCACCCTTTGTTCACCCTTTGTTCACCCTTTGTTCACCCTTTGTTCACCCTCAGAAACCCGGCCCGAAGAAACTCGGATGAGATAATTACGTATACTGTCCCCGGAACTCCGGAACTCGGAACTCCCAATCGGCTTCCATGGAGCCGCAACTACGTCAGGCCGGCGATCTTCAGGAGCAGTAGAGAGATGCTGCTGCGTTGGTAGTTGAGTACCGACAGGCCGGCGACGGCATTGGAGGCCAGCGCCTGGTTCTTGGCCAGCAGCAGAGTCTCCTCATTCTCATCGTATCCGTCGGTCTGAGTGATGGCCGTTTCGAGTTCGTCCTCCAAATCGGACAGCAGGTTGGAGGCGCTAGTGATCGAAGCGTTGTACAGCCCGTCGACGCTTCCCTCGACCCGGGTAAGATCGCCCAGGGCTTCGTCGACAATGCGAATGGCTTCCGCCGTGTTTCCCTCGAGCCCCGAGGCTGATCCGCCCGAGATGATTTGGTCGAGCGAACCGCTGGGGCCACCCAAGCTCGCGGCGTGCATGGAGGGTATGGAAAGCGAGGTCGTATTGTACGGGCTGGTCGAAAGGGCGAAGGTCAGCGCGTCGCCGCTTACGGTCATTGTGTCGAAGCCGCCGCCGAACCCTTGGGCGAACTCGATCTCGTAGTGGACACCGTTGGAGCTGACGGTGACACGGTTGCCGTCGATGTTTCCGCTGTCGACGACTTGGCCGTTGATTTGCACTTCGGCGTCGGTGCCGTTGGCCGTTCCGTCGCCGTTGCCACCGGTGACGGCGAACGTGCCGGTGCTGACTTCGACCGAGATTTCGACGTCCGTGCCACTTTCGACGCTGGTTAGAGTCAAGTCGTCCCCATCGACCGAGGCGGTCACGCCCGTCGCGTAGCTCTCGCTGTTGATATTGCTGGCCACGGTGCTGAGATCCTGCGAGTTGCCGACGCTGATCTCGGCGCTACCCCGTTCGCCGGTAACGCTGATGGTTGCGGCGGCCGTGGTCTGTCCGCCGGCCCCGGTGTAGACCAGTTCGGCCTGAGTGGCTTCGGCTGCAACCGCGCCGGAGATGGTCACGGGCATGCCGTTGGTGGAGTAGACCCTCAGGTTGGCTACCTGGCTGGGGTCGCCCCCGGATACGTTATAGTCGGCCGAGCCGTCGAGCATGCGTCGGCCATCGATGTCGGTTCCGACCAGGGTATTGATCTGCTCGACCGCCGTATCGATGGCGGTTTGGGCCGTCGCTCGTTCGCTCGCGGAGAGTCCGCCGTCCACGTCAGTCAGCAGCGTGGTCCGGATGGCGTCAAGTTGCGTGCGGATACCGTCGAGTGCCGATTGGGTTTGGGTGATCAGGCTGGAGGCGGCCGTCACGTTCGTGGTGACGGCGGTCACGGCGCTCAATTGCTCTTGGAGACCACTAATGGCAATGAAAGCCGAGGGGTTGTCGCTGGGCGAGTTGACCTTCATACCCGTGGCCAAACGCAGAGCATTGACCGTGGCCGCCGTGTTGGCCTCGGCCAACCGGTTTAACAGCGCGCGTTCCATGCCCGACAGGGAGGCTCCGATTCGACTCATAATCAGTAGTTGGTGGTTGATGGTTGATAGTTGATAGTAGGCTGGCGACGCTTTCCGCTTTCCGCTTTCCGCTTTCCGCTTTCCGCTTTACTTCCGCCGTTTCAGGAGCCAGGGGATCAGGGTTCGCTTGGCCTTGCGGGTAACGTTGCTTGCGGGTGGGCCTTCCTCGCTGGCCATCAGGTAGGAGCGGAAGCTGATGAGCACCGTTCGGGCGCGGTCGAGGACGTCGCCGCGGCGCCGGTCGCGATTCTTCTTCGGGGTAACGGTGACGTGAATTCTGGTTCGCGCCACGCCTCGGTCGGCTGATTGTTTGCCATCCGACTTTTCCATCCGCTCTTCCTCGAATCGCAGGTCCAGACAGAAGACAACGGGCCGATCCGTCCCCCGCCGCTGGCAGGCGGCCTGATTGTCGTCGATTTGGAGCCGAACGTTGTCGCCTTCGATCTCGATAATTTTGGCCTGGTGATCGGCCACGAAGCCGCGGAGTTTCTCAATCGCCACCTTTACCGGCACCGGCGTAAGCAAGTCCTGCTGGAGGACCGCATCGGGACCAACCGCATCGCGCTGCCAGAACCCCTTCTTCGCCGACGACTCCTCCCCGCCCGCGCCGGTTCCAAGTTGGATGACCCGATTGCGCCCCTTCTCTTTCGCTTCCAGCAGTGCCCGATCGGCGCGGCGGAGCATGGTTTCGGGCGTATCGCCGGGCTGGGTTTCGGTCACTCCGAAGCTGGCGGTTACCGAGCGGCCGTCCATTTTCGGTTGGGGTATCTGGCCGAGCGCCTTGCGTATCTTGTCGGCACGCTCGGTGACGGCCGTGTTGTCGCAATCGGCACAAAGCATGACGAACTCTTCGCCGCCGTATCGGGCGACCAGATCGCCCGCGCGGCAGGAGTGCTTCATCAACATGGCCAGACTCTTGATTACGTCGTCACCCGCCTGGTGGCCGTAGGTGTCGTTCACCCGCTTGAAAAGGTCCAGGTCGCAGATAATCAGGCTGCAGGGGAGTTGCTGTTGCAGGTGGGCGGCGATGAACATCTCATGCACCCGATCGAACTCCGCCCGATTGGCAACCTGGGTGAGCGGGTCCTTGGTCGCCTTTTCGTGCAAGCTTTGGCAACGTTCCTCCAGCGAGATCTCCGAAGAAGCGTCGTGAAACAGCAGCACGGCCCCCAAGCTGGCCCCGTCTTCGGCCAGGACGGGAATCACGTGGGTATCGACCGACACCGGACGCCCGGTCCGGCCCCAAAGGGTCAGCCGCCGTAGCGACTGAACCCCCGAGCTAATTGCCAAAGCTACCGGACATTCGGGTTCGGCAATGCCGTCGCCCTTCTCGTCTCGCATGTTCAGCAAGTCGGGTGTCCAGCGGCGCTGGCAGACGCTCTTGGGCGATATGCCGGTCAATCGCTCGGCTCCGTGGTTCCAGAGCGTTACGGTAAGGTGCTCATCCACGAAGACCACTGCATCGTGCATGTTGCCCAGTAGCTTCGCCTGAAATAATGTGGCACTAGTGTCGGGCCGACCGGCCGGCTTGGCGTCGCTGTTGAGTTCCCAATAGGAGTCGACCACGTTGGGATCGAGCGAACGGAACCAGCGTTGGGCAACCTGTTTCTCCAACTGCGAGCGGTCGCTATCCTGAAAAGTGGCGAAAGACTCGACCAATTCGGGATCGAACTGGGTGCCGGCACAGGCGAATAGCTCCGAAATGGCCCGCTCTCGCGACATGGCCGGCCGGAAGACGTGGTCGGTCGTCATGGCGTCGAAGGCCTCGGCAATGGCGATCATCCGGGCGCCCAGCGGAATCCGATCACCCCTCGATTCGAAGCCGGTCTTGCTGCCATC
>CAZDHN010000352.1:0-7099 GCA_964505115.1 uncultured Planctomycetaceae bacterium | reverse complement strand
ATCGGCGGCCAGCCCGCCGTGCTATTCAGCCGCTCGGGCGGCGACAGCACCGCGCTGGACATAGCGGGCGACTTCGAAATTGATGGCAATGACCGGCGCACCGCGTTCATGGTGATGAAGTACACGACCGCTGATGCCACCTCCGACAGCAACTTCATCCTGGGTACCTACGTGACAAACGTGGTTAACCTGGGAAAGGTCAAGCCGGTAAGCGGTACTGAGCAAATGCGGCTGCACTTCGAAAACCTCACCGAGGACTCGGCCGAGGGGACTGTTCCCGGCAATCAGGACACGGTCCTTGCCGTTCGCTCCGAGCAGGGCACCGCGCACACGACGACCGCCTACAGCAACGGCGACCCGATCATCGACACCACCACCTACGCCTTTCACTGGCCGATCCGCACCAACCTGCAAGTGGGCGGCGCCAACTGGGACGACTACGCCTATCAGGGCTACATCGCCGAGGTGCTGCTCTACAATCGTACGCTGAGCAACAGCGAGATGTTCAGTGTCGGCAACTACCTCGAACAGAAGTACAACATCGCGACTCGTTCGGGCGGCCGGTACGGCATTCCCGAGCCCTCGGCAATGCTGCTGGCGCTCGTCGGCCTGCTGTGCGTGGTGGGCCGGCGATGCGGCAAGAGAAGTGCCTGATCTATCGTTTAGCCGGCGGGCTTGCCCGCCGCGTTTTTGATACCGCCCAACGCGGCGGGCAAGCCCGCCGGCTAAACGCCTAATCCAGCTTCCGCCGTAGCGAGAAGGCCGTGTAGTGGATGCCCGTCTCGTCCTCCACGACCAGGGCGCCGCCGGGGGCTAGGTATCGTTGCAGAACGGCGAACGGTGGCAGCGGGTTATCTTTCAAGGCCGAATCGAGCGACTTGAAGAACTTGTTCTTCTCCGCCCGTTTGCCCAACGCCCGCCGCGTGCGCTCGGCGGTTGCCAGGCCGTAGAGGAATCGCATCCCTTCCTCCGGCCGGTTGAAGGAGATCATCGCCGGCCGGCTGCTGCCGCTTTGACGTTTGATCCGGCTGGCAATCAGCTTGAAGTCGAGTTCTTCCGATAGCGAGTCGGACGGGCTGGCCGCCGTGGTGATCGCCTTCTGGTACAGGCCCTCCAGCCGCGACATCATCAGGTAGTTGTCCACAATGCCGAAGCAGGGCCGCGGCATCTCGGGCCGGCCATTTTCCGCGGCATCTTTATCGGCCGGTTGCGGTCGCTGTCGCGACTTTAACTGGTAATACGGCTTGCCCGCGTAGGTCTTTCGCTCGAGCCGTGCTTCGTGATGTTTGAAGATTACATCGAGCGTTTTTTCGGCCAGCTTGGTATCCTTCAGCCGCAAGGCGAGCAGGCCGGCCTGGCTGGTGGGCGTGATTGGCCGCTCGATCCAGGTGACGTAGGTCAGGCGACCTTCCAGGGCCGGTAGCATTTCGCTGTAGAGGTCGATCCCCAGCGACTTCATGCTCCACTGCCTAACCATCTTGTCGAAAGCGCCCTCCTCGCGGAAGCTGTCGAAAAGCTTCGTCAGCGACTGGTAGCTCTTGTCGATGTTCCAATAGAGCGTCGTGTAGCTGGCCGCTTCGGCCGGCACCCAGGGCTCGGGCTTCGTGTCGCCGGAGCCGAGCGATACGATGTCCAGAACGCCGTCGCGCGGACTGTCGAGAAGTATGTGCGTTTGTGAGATCGAGTCGAACTTTCCGGCGTCCATGGTCAGACTGCCGCCCACGCCCAGCAGGCCGTCCAAACCAATGGCGGGCAGAATGGCGACCGCAATACGAACCTGCGTGCTTCGCTGCCCGATGCTTCGCATTAGTGCCACCGGATCCACGAACCAGAGCAGTTGCGGTTCTTGTCCCTTGATGCCCCGGCAATGGCTGAGGACGGTTGTGTACTGATGGTTGTCCGACAGCGTGGAGCTCTTTTCGCCGTTCCAGGCGGCGAGTATCTTTGCCAGCACTTCCAGGTTGGTGCCGACGACGAGCGTGGTATCCTTATCGAAGAAGACGGCTTGACGTTTTCTCGGCCCGACGCCGTCGTAGATAACGAACTTCGTGCCGGCCACTGTCTTTTCGGTCCGCGTGGCGCCCGATTGATCGAGGGCTTTGGTGCCGCGCTCGACCAGCTTCCGAGCGTTGACCAACTGGTTGCCCACGTCCATCAGGGCGACCATGGCGGGCGGGCCCTCTTCGGTTGCCACCAGTGCCACGGTCAACTGGTCCTGGGGTAGCGCCAGCATTTCGTCCAACGCCAGGCCGAGTTGATCCTTAAGCTCGGCCACCGCCTTGGCCGCCGAGCCGTACAGGTGCCCTACCAGCGGCTTGAGTTGCGGGTCCCGGCCCATCCGGCCCATGGCCGTGTTCATGAACCGCTGGGACAGCTCGGGCACGTCGGCGACCGAGAGCACGGCGAGGGTTTCGGCGGGAAGCAGGTCGGCATGGTCGGGCTGGGCGGCCCAAACCGGCGGAGTTGCCACGATAACGGCGGTTAGAATCGCGCCAAGCCAAGCCGGCGAACAAGATATACCACGCACGGCCATGAACCGCGCTTTTGACGTCATTACATAATAAGGCACATAATAAGGCGGAACCTCAGTTTGTGACCGCTTTGAGTATAAATACCGCGATATTCGCTTCATGGCAGCCTCCGGGAGTAGTGTAAGGTTCATCTCATCTACGACAGAAAATACCAAAAAATCGCCAAATGCACCAGCAATACCCTTTACGGGGGCTTCCAGGTAATTAAAGTGGATAGCTGAGGGCCTGGTGGCTGTTGGGGTTTATTGATCTTTGCATAGCCAATGCGCCGGTCAAGGGGGTTCCGCCGGGGAACCGGGCTTCGCCCTGGATCATTGGCTATGCAAGGGTCATTAGTCGCGTGATATATATGTCGCTGGAGATTGAGTCATGCCGATCGAAGTGAAATGCCAGGGCTGTGGACGTTTGCTCCGTGGGCCCGACAAAATGGCCGGCAAGAAGGTGAAGTGCCCCAATTGCTCGGCCATTCTCTCACTGCCGAATCTTCCCACCGACAAGCCGGCCAAGAAACCGGCCACTGGAAAGCCGGCCACTGGAAAGCCGGCCACCGAGAGGTCGGCGGCTGAGAAACCCGGGGCCGAGACCGAATGGTTTATGCAGACCGACGACGGCGAAGAGTACGGCCCGGTAACCAAAGACGAACTTGATCAATGGGTCCAGGACGGCCGGATCGACAGTTCCTGCCAGCTCCTGCGAGAAGGCTGGGAGCAATGGAAATGGGCGGAAGAAACATACCCTGAACTGGCCCAAGCCGACGGAGCGGAAACGGAAACCCAGGAGATGTTCGCCGGGATTTCCGATTCCGGGCCGCACGCCGCCAAGAAGAACGAAGACGAAGAGGTCAACCCGTTCGAATCGCCAAGGCAGTCGGCCGGCATAATGGCGGGCGGCGAAGACGAGTTGGAAGGGCAGTCGGGTATCTCGGCCCGCTCGCGGCAAGCACTGGTCGAAACCCGGCCCTGGGTTACCTTCATGGCCATACTGGGCTTCGTAATCGGAGCGATTTGGCTGCTGGTGCCAGTGGTCTTGCTCGTCATGTCGCTGACGTCTTTCTCGCTGAGCGGAGTGGTTGTCGCGCTGTTGGCATTTACCGGACCGGCACTGTACCTGTACGCGGCCTACCTATTGTTCAACTACGGCCGGTCGATTGGCGTCTTCTTGCGAAGCGGCGCCGGCCAGCATCTGGAAGACGCCCTGGTGTCGCAGAAGTCGTTCTGGAAACTGATCGGCATCGTCACGGCCATCATACTGGCGCTTTACGCGATCCTCTTCCTGATCATGATCGTGGGGATGGTCTTCGCCGCGGGCGCGGGGATGTAAGGGCGCGTTGGACGGCCCTTCATCGGAATCGCGATTTGGGTGCCACTGCTGGCTTGTCCAGCAGTGTTTCTTTGCGGCGTTTATGGTTCGCACTGCTGGACAAGCCAGCAGTGGCACCCGCTCAACGCACCTAGCCCTTAACGGTAACCGGATCAACCGAGACAGGGGCGACTCACGCGGCTCTCCGGTTTGGCCAAGCGTCAATTTGGCTGAACGGATTTGGCTAATTCCGCCCGCAAATCCGGCCCAGTCTTCCTAACCGCACCGCAAGAGACGCGAGATAGGCCCATTTCTGTGGTTCGGCGCGCCGAAAGTGTTCAGGTTTGATTACACTCGAATCTTATGGACGCGAGACGGAAACCACTCGCTGGGTGCCACTGCTGGCTTGCCCAGCAGTGTTTTCGCGGGGTTAGTGCTTCGCACTGCTGGGCAAGCCAGCAGTGGCACCCTTTTTTCAACGCTCACTCGTTACGCCGGTACTTTTCACGATACTCGTCCGACGACGTTCATCAAGCAGTAGCAAGCCTTTCGGGCCTTGGCGGGCATCAACGAAACCCATCATGCGGGGGGTTTCGGTGGCCGCCGACATTGCTGTAAAATGCACGTTAAAGGGCATGGTCACTGGACACAGAATCTAATCATGGTGAAGAATCCTTCCTGGCGGGCTATCTCGTTCTCCATGCGACGCGCACGGCAAACAGACCGTTCGTCGCCATTCTCCAAACCCTATCGCCTGGCCCGGTTCGAATTGCTCGAACCGAGGCGGGTGCTTTCCGCGCCCACCCTGGCCGCGATTGCCGACGTTACGCTTGAAGTCGGCGCCCCGCTGCACATCGCCCTGGACGGCTTCGATGCCGACGGCCACGCGCTGAGCTACTCGGTATCCAGCACCAGCGCCGAGCTGAACGCCGCCGTGCTTGAGGGCAACCGCAGCATGAAGATCTCCGTCGAGGACCACGGCGACATGATCTTCGAGCTGTTCGAAGGACGCGCGCCGCTGACCACGGCGAGAATCATCGAGCTGGCCGAGTCGGGCTTCTACGACGGGCTGATCTTCCATCGCATTATCGACGAGTTCATGATCCAGGGCGGCGACCCGCTCGGCACGGGCGGCGGCGGCTCGGGGATCGACTTCGACGACGAGTTCCACCACGAGTTGCAGCACACAAGCTCGGGCATCCTCTCGATGGCCAATAGTGGCGACGATACGAACGACTCGCAGTTCTTCATCACCGACGTGCCAACCCGGCGCCTCGACTACAACCATTCGGTCTTCGGAATCCTGAACCAGGGCGACGACATCCGAGAGGCAATATCGGGCGTCGCCACCACCGCCGACAAGCCGGACGACGACGTGGTCATGAGCTCGGTCTCGATTTTCGTCGACGAAGAGAACGGCACGCTGATGATATCGGCCGACGAACTCATCGAGGGCGGAGCCGACGTGACGGTCACCGTCGACGACGGCAACGGCGGCACGACCACCCAAACGTTCCACGTTGCGACCGAAGCCGACAGCACCGACGCCAACCCCTACCTGCTGCCAATCGCCGACGTTTACACCACGTCCGACACACCGGTCACCTTTACCCTCGAGGCACTCGACATCGAGGGCGACGCGGTCTTCTTCGGCGGCGTCGTCTCACCGGCCAACGACAACCTGACAATGACCGTCGACAACGCGACCGGCCAGGTCACGGTAACGCCAAGCAACGGGATTTTCGGGGTGCATGGCATTTACGTCGGCGTGCGAGCGACTGACGCTAGCGACTGGGACACCCAGTTCATGCCCGTCATGATCTCGCCCGCCGTGCCGACGGATATCGAGTTGCTGGCCAGTTCCGACACGGGCGCCAGCAGCAGCGACGGCCTGACGAACCTCAACAACACGGCGGACGATACGCTGCGTTTCCGCGTCAACGGCGTAATCGAAGGCGCCGAGGTTACTCTGTTCGCCGACGGCGTCGAAATCGGCCAGGCGGTGGCGGGCAGCGACTCGGTAATCATCGAGACCAACGGTACGCAGGAACTGACCGACGGCACGCACACGTTTACCGCCTCGCAAACGCTGTACGACCTTGACGTGAACGTCGGCAATCGCCACGACACGGTCGATCTGTCCAGCGAGGTGGCGGCCGCGATGGATATTGCCGTCGACACGGCCGCGCCGCAGATTACCTCCGCGCCGGTGGTCACGGCCACCGAGAGACATGCCTATCAATACAACGTACAGACCGATGACGGCAACGGTGGCGTTGGCTACCAGTTGACAGTTGCGCCTGCCGGGATGATTCTCAACTCGGCCAATGGCCAAGTTACCTGGACGCCGCAGTCACAACATGGCGAGAGCGTGTCGGTTGTCGTCCTGGCGACCGACGCGGCCGGCAATATGATCGAACAGGCGTTCGACATCAGCGTGGTCCAGGTCGATGACGCGCCCGTCTTCTCCGCCTACCCGGCGGCTCAGACGGTCATGCCCGGCGGGCAGGTGAATTTGACGTTCAGCGCCACCGACCCGGACCCGGTCAACAACGACGTCACCTACAGTCTCGAGCCCGGCGCGCCGCAAGACGTAGCCATCGACCCGACCAGCGGCCAGCTTACTTGGGACGTTCCGGCCGAGCACCCCGACGAAACCGTCGAGTTGACGGTTCGCGCGACCGAGGTGGTAGCTGAAGGCGAAGAGGCACAGAGCAGCACGGCCACGTTCAGCGTGGTTGTGGCCGAGATGCCCATCGAGGCTACCTTGTTGACTCGGTTCGACGCCTTCCGAAGCGGCAGCGTCAATCCCCTTGCCGCCGCCAGCAACCTCCTGGCCGCCTTCGACAGGGCCATTTCGGCACTGACCACTTCGCTAGACGGCATATCAGCCACCAGTGGCGGGCTGACCGCCTTGCCAAGCACCGCGCATGCGGTTCTGTCCGGCGAGCTTGATTCGGCACTCGGCGCCGATACCGGCTTGGGCCGAGGTTCGTCGCGGGCTGGTGGCGATCGGGCCTTGCAAAGCGAACTTGACGATCCCGGCTTCGAACCGCTTGGGTCGGGTAAGTCGGATGGATCGGAGAGTGACAAAACGGGCGACGAGAAGGACGCCGACAGCGGCCCGGTCAGACGCACCACCTACAAGCTGCCCGAAATAATGGACGCCGCCCTGCGCCTGCTAATGCAAGGCGAAGATAAGGAATAGGGGCGAGGTAGCTGGATTCGCAAGAATTCAGCCGTGATCCAAAGAACCGAATTCTTGCGAA
>CAZDHN010000351.1:0-7124 GCA_964505115.1 uncultured Planctomycetaceae bacterium | reverse complement strand
CGAGCGTCGTCAGCGACCGCAGTTGTTCGTCAACGGAATCTTGTTCTAATACCGGCGCACTCATAGTGCCCTGAATTAGAGGATTTTCCCCGGAGACGCCAGATCAGTTCGCTAATTTTCCACCCCTTCGGCGAATATTTACCGAAATCGGCCCGAAATGGCCTGATGCGAGGAATGATTTCGGCGTCTCTCGGGAAGAATGACCGGTAAGTATTCGCCGAAGGGGTGGAGCATCCAGTTGCTATCGTCGTTTTTCCCGGCGTTTAAGGGGTTGCTAGCATTGCAGTCCCACCCCTTCGGCGAATACTTACAATGACCGTGCCGCAAGCCATTACAAGAAAAGGCTTTACGCCCAGCAGTCGGAGACGCGGGAATTGTTGATCGCCTGAGAGTTGTTGGGTAACAATTGCGAAACGCACCGTACATGGGAAGATAAGGTGTTGTAACCCAACGAGTTAGGCACGATCGCCACGGTGGCACTGGAAAATCGCTATAATGAACGCCACAAACCAACACATCATCAGCAAGAGGTAAACCCCATGTCGTGCGACCGAAGAGACTTCATCAAACGTTCGATTGCGGTCGCGGCAGCCGGTGGAGCAACCGTGGCCGGAACGCCCCTTGCCGGCACTTCGCAAGCGCGGGCGGCGACCGGGGCGAAGACGGTAACACTCACCCGAGAGATCCCGGTCCGGCATGACGTTGATGTGTTCGTGGCTGGCGGTGGGCCGTCGGGCGTGGCGGCCGCGCTGGCGGCGGCAAGGCACGGACACTCGGTCTTCGTCGCCGAGCGGAGCACCTGTCTCGGCGGAATGGGGACCGCCGGAATGCTGCCCCTCTTCATGCAGTTCTCCGACGGCGTCAACTTCCTGGCCGCCGGGATCGGCGAGGAAATCTACACCAAACTGCACGAAGCCGGCGGGACCGGACCCGACAGCAAAGTCACAATCAAAGCTGAAGTGCTCAAGCGGCTCTACGATGACCTGCTCTTGGAAGCGGGCGTCGGCTTCGCCTTCCAGACCACGTTGATCGACGTCGAAACGCAAAGCGGCGATGTCTCGCTGGCAATCCTCAGCGCCAAGACGGGTGTGTTTGCCGTTCGGGCCAAAATGTTCATCGATTGCACGGGCGACGGCGATCTGGCCGCTTGGGCCGGCGCCCCCTTCGAAAAGGGCGACGAAGAAGGCAATATGATGCCCGGCACGCTCTGCAGCCTCTGGGTCGACATCGATTGGGACGCCGTCAAGAAGGGACGCGATGGAAAACGGCTCCGCGACGACGGCCAAATGGAACGGGCCTTCAAAGACAAAGTGTTCACCCACGAAGACCGCCACCTGCCCGGCATGTGGCGGCTGGGAAAGGATCTGGGTGGAGGAAACATCGGCCATACCTTCGGCGTCGACTCGACCGACGAACGGTCCGTCACCAAAGCGCTCATCTGGGGACGCAAGTCGATGCTGGAGTACGAACGCTACTACAAGAAATATCTCGTGGGCTTCGAACAGATGGATCTGGTCGCCACCGGCTCGCTGCTGGGAACTCGCGAGAGCCGCCGCATCATGGGCGACTACATGCTGGACCTCGACGACTTCAAGAGTCGGGCCGTCTTCGACGACGAAATCGGCCGCTACTGCTACCCGGTCGATATCCACGCCTCCAAACCGAGCGCGGCCACCTACAAGCAGTTCGAAAAGGAGTTCAAGTCGCTTCGATACGCCCGAGGCGAAAGCTACGGGATCCCCTACCGGGTGTTGGTGCCGAAGAAGCTGACGAACGTTCTGGTTGCCGGCCGTTGCGTCAGCTCCGATCGATACATTCAAGGCTCGATTCGCGTGCAGCCCGGCTGCTACATCACCGGCCAGGCCGCCGGCGCGGCCGCCGCCTTGGCCATTGAGCAGAAGACCGATACCCGCGGCTTCCCCGTCGCCCAACTGCAAAAGCGCCTCAAGGCAATGGGCGGCTATTTGCCGAATAGTTAGCCCGTATTTCTCACCAACATCGTCACGACCTCGCAGTAGATGGCTGGTGAGAAATGCGGGTTAGAGCCACAGGTGCAGCCGTCCGTCGAGCATGTCGGGTAGGGCCTTTTCGACGTAGTGGCGAATTTGGCGGTCGTGATATCGGGTGCTGAAGTGGCCGGCGATGATCAGTTCGTTGGCGAACCGATCGCGGCGATCGATGAAGTCGTCGATGTGCATGTGGCCGAACTTGTGAATCCGCTCGCGGCGATGGCCCGGCGCCACGAACGTCAATTCGATAATCAACACTTCGGCTTCGAACATGGCGGGCGCGGCGTCCAGGCCTTCCGGTCGGCTGTCGCCCAAATAGGCCACGCGCGGCACTCGCACTTCGTCGGTCACGTCGACGCCGCTGATTCTCAGGTCGCGGATCTTGTCGCCCGGCAAGCCCTGCAACTCGGTCTTCAATTTCCGTCGCCGCTCCCAAACCACGAACCCCAACGAGGGCACCGAATGAGCGGTGGCCGACACGGTAACGACCAACTCTCGCGAAAGCTCGATCTCGTCGCCCGGCTTAATCGGCACCAGCTCGCAGGGCAAGCGGCCGCGGTCCAAACGGCTGAAGAGCCGCAGGATTCGCTGCATGGGCTCGACGGTGGCCTCGGGCAGATAGATGGTGGGTGGATCCATCTTCATCATCCGTCGCCGGGCAACGTAGACCGGCAAGGCCACGAGGTGGTCCATGTGCGCGTGCGAAACGAACCAGGTGGGCGTGCCCATGAACGACCAGGGTTGCGCGCCCAGATCGAATCCGATCTTCAACTCCGGAATGCGCCAGTAAGTTTGCACTGCCGCGCGCGAGTAGCCCTCGATCGTGAGCCCGTTGTGTTCGAGCGTTTTGACGGGAAGATTGTTGATCACGTGATTTGAAGGTCGGAGGTCGGAGGTCGGAGGTCGGAGGTCGGAGGTCGGAGTTCGGAGTTCGGAGGTCGGAGGTCGGGCGGGGCTTTCTTAGCCACTGATGAAACACGGATTGAGATGAATCAATTTGAGGATTGAAGCCACAACGCCAATTCTGTCCAACGCCCGGGTATCACCACGGAGACACGGAGCACACTGAGACGCGGGGAAAACGAGCGTTTGATTCATGCACGGTCAGGTTTGTATCAATACCGACCGAGAAATACCTTGTACGTGAATTGCCAAGCCAATTTTTCGGGTGAAGCGGAATCCTTGCGATGCAAGCTTTGGTCTCCGTATTACAAACCCGTGAAAGCTTGCTTTCTTGACGAAGTTTTGGACAGGATTAACAGGATTGACAAGATAGGAACCGTATCCGAACAGGTCAGTTGTTTCGTAGGGAACACTAATCACCGCTGATCGACACCAATACAAATAATTAGCGAATATTAGCGAGAATCAGTGTTCTCCCGTTGTCTTGGCACGCTCAAGAACTCGATCAGGTTATTCCAACGCGGAACTCAAGAACCACTTTGGAGAATCCATCCTGTCAATCTTGTTAATCCTGTCTATTAGTTTCTTTGGTTGCGGCCGTGGGCCGCGCCGTGTTCTCAGTGTCTCCGTAGTGAACTTACCGTTGTACTGCTAACCCACTCCCCAAAGGACCCTCTTACCTGCTCTATCCGTGTTCGATCCGTGTTTCATCCGTGGCCCGCTCTAATCGTCAGTTCAGTTCCGCAGCGGTACTGGAATGATCGTAGTTATCGACACCGGACAGGTCCAGGGGTTCGGTGCAATCGTCTCGAAGCATCAGCCAGATCTCGCCGAATAGCGCGTTCTGGTCAACGCGGAGCCGGTCGTGGCGGACCAACTCCAGGATGGCCAGGAAGATTCCCACCAGGGTCGACTTGTGCATGCTCGGATCGAACAGTTCGCTGAAAGCCAGACGGCCCCGTTCGATTAGTTGGGCGTGGATTCGCTCCATGTAGACGTGGATCGGCGTGTCGTCGTAAACGATGTTCGAGGGCCTGGCCGCCTCCGTCTCGCGGACAATCCGCCCGAACGCGCTGACCAGATCCCAAAGCTCCACCTCGTGGATCGGTTCCTCGGCCATGTCCCGTCCACGCGGAGGCAGATCGTTACCCAGCCGGGCGTAACGCTGCTGCCAACGTCGGCCTCGCTCCTCGAGGATGCTGGCCGCGTCGCGAAATCGCTTGTACTCCAACAGCCGGCGGACCAACTCCCGCCGCGGATCCTCCACTTCGTCCTGCACCTCGTCGGCGCGCGGCAGCACCTGCCGCGACTTGATCTCGATGAGCGTGGCGGCCACCGCCACGAAATCGCCCACCGCGCCGACATCCAACTGCTCCAGAACCGCTAAATGCCCAAGATACTGATCGGTGATCACGGAGATCGGTATGTCGACGATCTCCACCTCGTGCTTGCGCACCAAGTACAGCAGCAGGTCCAGCGGACCTCGAAATATGTCCAGATCGACGCGAAAGTCCATCAGCGGGAGTTCTCGGTGCAATTGAAACGGCAATCAAACGGAACGGTTCCGAAAGATCGCTAGTGGTCTGTCCATGTTGACATTACTAGTAGCTGAACTTGCAAAAGTTCAGATTAGCGTCCGACGGGCTGAATTCTTGCGAATCCGGCTACTGGTAAACTCAAAGTGGACAGATCGCTAGGTTTCCATCGATTTTTTGAGGTTATTGGGTCAAAATCGGAAGGATGACGCGGAGGTTTGTTGGTGGCCGCATCGGGCGGACTGACGGCAGTTGCCTGTATTCCAGTCTAACGGCTCGTGGGCCGCCCGGCGAGAGGTCGGACGCGGTGCATACAACCGTCACGGCTGGCACGCGTCGCCTATCCCTTATAGTTTGTTTCGTCCGAACGGGTTGCCGAACTTGAAGAGATCGCACCCCCCGGCAGACGTGGTAGCGGCCCGGTCTGGGTATACTCAGCTTGCCCTAACATTCAACCCAGTATAGACTTACCAAACATACACCCCAGGCGGTCACAAACTGAGGTTCCGCCTTATTATGTAATGACGTCAAAAGCGCAGTTCATGGCCGTGCGTGGTATACACCCCAGGCAAGAACGCGGAGGATTCCGAACCGTGGCAAACGAGCAGCTTTGGGCCCCCTGGCGAATGGCATACGTGCAGGGCGAGGAGTCGTCCGAGCCGGTAAACGACCAACTGGAGTTTCTGCCGGGCGCCGACCCGGATTGCTTCATGTGCCAGGCGGCGGTCGATTCGACTAATCGGCAACGACGCGTGATACAGTTGGGACCGCACCACGTTGTCATTCTCAACCGCTATCCGTACAACAACGGCCACCTGCTGCTTGCTCCGCTGGCGCACCTCGCCCGACTCGATGAGCTGAGCGCCGAAGAACAATCGGCCCTAACCGAGGCCATCAGCCAGATGGTGGGTATTTTGGAGAAGGTGCTCCACCCACACGGCTTCAACATTGGGCTGAACTTGGGACGCGCGGCGGGCGCCGGGACACCTGGCCATCTGCATTGGCACATTGTCCCCCGCTGGAACGGTGACACCAACTTCATGCCCGCCCTGGCCGCAGTCGACATGATACCCCAATCGCTCGACGCGCTTTGGGAGTTGCTTATTAGTGAAATCGAGGGTGACACGGACGGGTAGACTGACATCGTAACTGTTGGTTTGGTCAGACCTTAGCTCGATATTTCACGTCCCGCATGCCCCGGCATCCGGAGAGCAATCCGCCGGCGCGTTTCGCTCTTTATGTCACACTATTGACCCTTGCATAGCCAATGATCGAGGGCGAAGCCCGGTTCCCCGGCGAAACCCCCTTGATCCGCGCATTGACTATGCAAAGATCAATAGGCCCACGGGGGGAGATTCCAGGGGGCATTTGTGGGGCGTAGGCTTCCGCTCCATTGCCCCGAGCCGTACAATAATAGGGGTCATAATTCAATCGGGGCAATAGTCTCCGTCATTGATCACGTTCGTTTTCTTCCATTTTTTGAGGGCCGATACATATGGGTCTCATTGTTCTTCGTTTCGTTTTCGTAATGGTGGCGACCGGTTTGGGTGTGTCGCTGATCAAGGCAGAGGTTGTCCCCAGCGATCCGCCCTGGATGGCCTGGGTGGTCCTGGGCGGGATGATCTCGGTCGCCTTGGTGGTTATCGCCACCGACATTGTCATCCGTCGAAAGCAGTTGGACGTGATCTCGGCCGTCTATTTCGGCCTGATCGTCGGCCTGTTCCTCTCGTACGTGGCAGGCTTGGCGTTGATTCCGCTGCCCATGAGCGATGCGGTGCGCGATGCGGTGCAAGTGATCGGCGGCGTGGTGCTTTGCTACATCTGCATTAGCATGCTGATGCAAACCCGCAACGACTTTCGCTTCATTATCCCCTACGTCGAGTTCTCCAAGGAAGTAAAGGGACGCAGCCCCTACATCCTGGATACGAGCGTTGTCATCGACGGACGGATTGCCGACGTGATCGACGCCAAGGTATTCGACAGCCAATTGATCATGCCGCGATTCGTGATCGCCGAGCTGCAGAGCATTGCCGACAGTTCCGAACGCTTGCGGCGGAGTCGTGGCCGGCGCGGCCTGGATATCCTCAACCGCCTGCGGAACAACCCGGAGGTGGATCTGGACATCTTCGACCGCGAACTGCCCGAGTTCGCCGGCCAATCGGTCGACTTGAAGCTGGTCCTTCTGGCCAAGAAACTGGACGGCAAGTTGATCACCAACGACTACAACCTCAACAAGGTCGCCCGACTGCACGGTGTCGACGTGGTCAATCTTAACGACGTTGCCAACGCCCTGAAGCCGGTATTCTTGCCCGGCGAGCAGGTGGAAGTTCACGTGGTCAAGGCCGGCGAGGAGCCGGGCCAAGGCGTGGGATACCTGGACGACGGTACCATGGTCGTTATCGAAGGCGGCCGCGACTACGTGAACCAGACGGTCCTGATCGCCGTTACCAGCGTCCTGCAAACCAGCGCCGGCCGCATGGTCTTCGGCCGCTACGAGCCCGAGCAACAAAACGCCTGATCGGGACGGCGAAGTGTTTTGCCGGCCTCTCGCGAAGATGTTGGTGAGAAACACGGCCTAGTTCCATGGCGTCTGACAGCACCCCTCTCGCCTCATGTTCCCGTGGGTGCAGGAACGGACTTCCCGAAGCTCTGGCCGTGATATCGTTGCTTGTTCTGA
>CAZDHN010000350.1:0-7137 GCA_964505115.1 uncultured Planctomycetaceae bacterium | reverse complement strand
TGTTTGGGTATCGATGCCCAAAGTCCGACGCCACTTTCCTTTCAGTCTAATCCCGCATATGGTTTATTCAAGAGCATTCTTGCGTAATCAGAGAGCATTTTTGCGAACAACAGCCAAGACGGTTTATGGTATAATATACCCGTGGTGAATCCGCGATGGGAACCTGATTTGTGGAGACTGAACGACGATGGCCAAGGTCAGGCAAGTTGCACTGGCGTTTCCGCTGGCGCCGCCGCACCTCGTGCGGCTGGTGCATGGTATCAGCGACTACGCCCGAGAACGCGGCAACTGGGTGATTAGCCCCAACCCCGACACCTACCGCATGTCGGTGGGAGCGTTGCGGGACTGGCCCGGCGACGGGATTATCGCCATGGTCGAAACAATGACGGAAGTGCGGGCGGCGCGGGAGATCGGGCTGCCGGTGGTCAACCTGTCGGCCAGGCTGCGTGAAGCGGGCTTGCCGCGGGTGATGGTCGATCACCGGACGATAGGGCGGCTGGCCGCGGAACACCTGCTGGATTGCGGGTTCCGCCGCTTCGGCTACTACGGCTCGCGAGGCCCGTGGTTCTCGCAACTCCGCCGCCAAGGCTTCATCGAACGAATCTCCCGCCAGGGTGGCCTGTATTCGCTCCTGGAAGTGTCCAGCGGCATCGGCAAGCGGCGGCCCTGGATGGATTGGTTCGAGCCGCTCAAACAGTGGCTGAAAACGCTCAAAACACCAGTGGGAATCATGGCCGATTTCGATGTTCGGGCTGGGATGGTGATTGAGGCCTGCGGCCGGTTGGGATTACGCGTGCCGGACGACGTCGCGGTAATCGGCGTCGACAACCATGAAATCAATTGCGAGTTCTGCCAGGTGCCGCTAAGCAGCGTTTCACGCAGTGGCCAAGAAGTCGGTTACCGGGCGGCGGCCTTGCTGGACCAACTGATGGAGGGCAAGCGACCGCCGGACGGTGACATCCTGATCCCGCCAGACGGGGTCGTGCAACGCCGCTCGACCGACGTGGTGGCCGTGGAAGACCCGCACGTGGTGGCGGCGGTGCAGTTCATCCGCGAGCACGTTGGCGAGCCATTCGGCGTGGAAGCACTACTACCGTTGGTGCCGGTCTCGCGCCGCTGGCTGGAGCACCGCTTCAAGCAGTGTCTCGGACTCACTCCACACGAGTACATTTGCCGGACACGCGTCCAGCGGGCCAAGCAATTGCTTACCGATCCGAAAGAACTGCCGCTGGGCCAAATCGCCCAGGCCTGCGGCTTCAGCGAAACCAGACACTTTCGAGCCATATTCGAGCGGCTCACGGGCGCCACGCCGGCCGCGTATCGTCGCTCCCATCATGCGGCAGGTAGTGGAAGAGTCGGGCAGAGTCGACATCCTGGTCAATAATGTGGGCATTCCGTCGCAAGGGCGCTCATTGGAACAGGAGCGTGACGATTTCTGGCGCCAGATTACAATCAACCCGCGATTATCAGTGCTTCAAGCGTGGTTCCTCGGGTAACCAACTCGACCCCTGGGCTTCTGGAGTAACAACAGTCGCCGGGTAACCCCTGACAATCGGGTTGGGGACTCCAACTACCGCGAGGCGTCTTCCAAACGGTTCAGCACGTCCTTGATCAGGAGCGTCGACTTGAAGGGGATGGTCTCGTGGGGCAACTCGGCAACCGCGCTTTGTGCGACGGCGGCAACCGCCAGGAGGGTCCGGTGGTTCGCGAATAGCCGTAGCGTCCGGACCTTGGCTTGGATGTATTCGGGCGTCCAGAAGCCGATGATCTCCATCAGCACGCTACGGCCGTCGTCATGCTGGAACACGAAATCGGGCACGAACACCTTCTGGCCGTGGCGGAGGATTTCCCCTTCCCGAACGATGGTCCACCCATTGCGACTGTCGGGACCCCACTTCTCGGCGAACACCTGTTCCAAGTTCGAGTCGAAGGCCCGCGGAGCCGGCAGGTGACTGCTCAGGCCGTCTTCGGACGAGAGGTCCAGGCTCACGTTCCAACCCCGGCGGCGCGTACGAATCATGGCATGCATGCGCCAGCCGTCGCAAGCGACCAGCGCGGGCAGGAATCGGGCCATTGCCGCGCCGTAGCGGCGTGTCTGTCGGAGCACGGACGCCGGCCCGTCGAAATGCAGACGATATTGCCCATTGCCGTCTCGGACGATCGTGTGCATGAGTCGGGCGAGCTTGGCATGGCGGAGGATCGTCTTGAAGTCCTCCTTCGCCCAATTCGAGCCGGCAAACACAAGGCATGGCTCGCCCACGTGCAGCCGGAACAGGTCTTCCAGCACGCGCAGCTTTTCTTCGGCCCGGTCTTCGATCGACTTCTTGGCAAAGTACGCTTTCAGGGCCCGGCGTGCCTCGGCACTGCGTCCAGACTGCGCACACAAATCCTCCCAGGTGAATTCTGGGGTCGTCTTGCGCTGCTCGGCCATGAAGTGGCGAATCTCGCGGGAGAGTTGATTGTAGCGGGTTTGCTCCTCGGCGGAAAGGTGGATGGGGATCCGCACCACCTCGTAGTCGGCCAGCGTTCGGCCCTTGGCCGCCGATATCGGCATCTCGTAAACCGTCGGCCCGATGAGCCGGGTCAGGTCGACGTGGCGTCCGTCGGACCGCTCGGGCGTGGCGGTCAGCCCCATCCGCATGGGGGCGGCGCACATCCGCGCGGCGTCGCCGCGAACCGAGCCCGGCAAGTGGTGACACTCGTCGAACACGATCAGCCCAAAACGGTTACCCAGCTTGTCCATGTGGATGCAGGCGCTGTCGTAGGTTGTGACCGCCACCGGCAGCACCCGAAACACGTTGTCGCCGATGATTCCCGCGCCATATCCCAGCCCCGCCAGAATACGCCGATGCCACTGATACATCAGGTCGCGCACGGGTGCAACCACGAGCGTACTCGTGGCTGTTTGGACCATGATCGTCAGCGCGACCTCGGTCTTGCCCGTGCCCGTCGGCATGACGATGCAACCTCGGCGCGGGCCGGTCCAGGCCGCAACCGCGGCGTTCTGTTCGTCGCGCGGCCGGTGGATGTCGATTCGAGGCCAACGCACCGGGCCCCACGAGGCGACGGAGTCGTCGATCGGGCCAAAAACCTCGCGTAACCGCTCTCGGACAGCAACGTACTGTATGGCATCCGAGCGCCAAGCCCCCACTCGCCGGTCCCATACCCAGGCCGCCGGGCCAAACGCGCGCACAACACCCTCGCGTGAGATCCCTTCAAGAACCAATGTCCCCCCGGCAAAGGAGAGCTTCGGCAGTGTTGCAGGCAACTCCACCGGCACTCTTCAATCGTATGGACCGTTACAAGACACGGGCGGCGAGAACACGTAAGTGATTGCAGGTCAGGCACTTAGGCAACTCGCACTTAATAACCTACCCGTTCATCATCCAAGCTGAGGTTGAATTGCAACGGAGTATTTGGGAATTTCTTCGTCACGTTTCAGGTTCATCCGGATGAAGCGTACTTGGGGTCGGCAGACCGACAATCCGGGGCCGCGTTTTCAGAACAAAGGGGAGTGACATAAAGCGAAAGGGTCACGATTCCCAGCGGAAAACGTGGCCCTCCCCTTCGTTCGATCGGGTTGCTCGCCAGCAGAGCCCGACTGGCCAATATGATGTCCATTTTCCCGCGATTGTCAAGGGTTGCCGCGTGTGAAAGCGACCAATCGACACGGCACGACTGGGGGGAGGGGACTGTTCCCTTTGTTCCGAAAACGCACGCCGCACCCGTCCGTCCGTTCGTCTGATTGACAGGCTTATCGAGGATGTCTGGAAACTCCCACGCGGCAACAAGTTGCGACGAAGTACGCAAGATCCGGATGAACCCAAAGAAACCAATAGACAGGATTAACAAGATTGACAGGATGAATTCTCGAAACCCGAAAATGGTTCTTGAGTTCCGCGTTGGAATGACCTGATCGAGTTCATGAGCGTGCCAAGACAACAGGAGAACACTGATTCGCGCTAATCTTCGCTAATCACTTGCATTATCCTGTCAATCCTGTCAATCCTGTCCAAAACTTCATCGAGAAAACAAGCTTGCAGGGGTTGGTAATACGGATAGGGCTGCAAGGAGTCATTCTATCCGTGCTTATCCGTGTTTCATCCGTGGCTTCTTGATTGGTTGCGGCTGAGGGCCGCGCTGTGTGGTGTGTGAATCGTGTACGGAATGAGTGCGGGCGGGGGTTACGCGTGGTGGCGGATGCCGGCGTCCGTCGCGACCGGATGGCGGGAATATCGAACAGACGAACAAGGAACGCCGAATGTCGAAGGGAAGGATCGGGATGCCGTCAGACACGAGAATACCGTGGCCCGACAGGGCGTGGACGCCCCTTCCAGGCAGCCAAGCAGTGGCAGCAATACGGACTCAAAGGCACAACAAAAGTGATCGCAACGAGTTAGAGGTTTTCAACAGGTCAGGCATGGGCCATGCGTGTGACATGTTCCGTCGGCCGAGCCCACGAGTCGACACAAAACCATTCAGATACGGAGGCCAGGGAAGGGACCTACGAGATCTACCGTAACCGGGACAAAAAGATGCTTGAACTGAAGCCCCGAATGCGCAAGTGCAAGTTCCTCTACCACTACTGGATCGACGATTTCGCCAAGGCCCAAACGATCATGGACCGCATGCACAAGATCAACTGGCCAAGAATGCTCGACGTGGTGGCCCGAAGATTGAATCCCGCGCACGGGCGGATGTTTCGTGGACTGGGGATGTCGTATTACTGGTCGGCCTTCCAAACGGAGTGGGCCACCGACACGGCATTCACGTCGCCCGACGCCTTGGCCAGGATCTACCCACAACTTGTCCGCGGCGCCATCGCCACCTTCGGTAGCCGCGACGTCCTGCGGTTCCTGGGCAAGCGTCCCGACCGGCGTTATCAAGGTGAGGTTCCCTTTTGCGTGTCGAAACGACGATCAACAACCCCGGCGCGTTTCAGTCGTATCGTTCGAGCGAGGGCGATCCCGAAGGCCCGAAGTCTTGGCGTCCGATGCGCAAGGGCGTGGCCGACATGCACCGCCGCGCCGAGGTGTCGCGGCAGTCGAACGACCGTTACGCCGACACCCTGGCTTCGCTGGATACCTCGACGCCGATCGGCCAGTTGGCCGCCCGTCTATACCCGTCCCAATCGGCCGGCCAGACCGAGCGTGGCAGAATCGCCTCAAGGGTCTCCTACCGTCTTCGTATCCTTCGGGCGCACGGTCTGATTCGCAAGTCACCCGGCCGCCGACGGTATAATATGACAACCAAAGGCCGCCAAATCGTCACCGCCCTCCTCCAAACGCAACACGCAACCCTACAACAACTTAACGCCACCGCTTCTGGCGAAGACCCCACAAAAGGACCAGGAATGCCAAGCAATCTGCATACTGACAAGCCTGCGTGAAGCGCCCACTGCGGCAGTTCCTGCTACTGTAGGAGATTCCGCCGCAGGGCATGCACGGCTGACCAACATGCTGGCGTCGACTGATATTGAGGTGGCGAAGAGGATGGTATTGCTTCTGCGAAAGCACGATGAACTCGGCGTACTGTTCGACATTGCGGATGGAAAGAAATCGTATGACCCGTTGATCAATGCGTGCCTACGTGTGGTTGCGGAAAGCGGGTCTCCTCAAGAGTTGTTTTCTTGCGACGTCGTGCTGGAACGTTGGAAAGCGATTCAAAACGCCCTCAACACCGAGGATGATGATGCGGGATTTGAATCCCTTCTTGCGAAGCTTGCAGCGGAACACAACCTCTGCCAGGGCATCCAAGAGGCCGACAAGGGGTTCTCGCCAGACGATGCGGTGCTCTACTGGACGATCGTGGCAGGAACTGACGGGGATGTTGCCTCGTTCTTGCAATGGTGCAAGGACAGCCTGGGAACAATGGACGCGACGGCGTGGGGTGCCGACTTGCAGGACACGTGCGATTGTGTTTGGCTTGCATGCAATCTCGCCGACAAAGGGGCTACGCCGATACTGACGACGCCTTTGGGCGATGCCCTTGCTGACCATGCTCGGTCACTTGCGGCTGGTATCATATTCCCGAGGAAGCGGTCCTGAAGCGATGGCAGGACCTGCTCGGTTATCTTGACGAGAACGTCCGCAACACGTTGCGGCCCCGTCTTCTGTCGGTTGCCGTGGACGCAGGCGGAGGTCTACACGAAGCGTTCTTTCAAATGTACGGAGATGAAATTGCCGATTCTGCGTTGCTGTCTGGTAACGACAAGACTGTGCCCAATCTGCTTGCTGCTCTTGTGGAGAAGAACAACACGCCGGGCCTGCACTGGCTGAAGGGCTTCTTCGAGAACAACAACGCTTTTCTTGACTCGGTGTCATCAAAGAGCGATGTCAAAGCGTTCGAAACGCTCCTGCGTGATCGCCTTGCCAGTGGCGGTGGTGGTGAGGCACAAACCTTGGTCGAGGAAATCGCCAAGAATCTGGGAATCGAGCTTCCCTCGAACGAGAGTGAGGTCGATAACTCAGAAGGTGATAAATCGGAGTCCGCAGAAGAATGAAGCCAGTGTTGCTTTCGTCTGGTGGCGTGGATAATCATGTTGCGGCTCACTTGGCTTTCGCCCACAGTCACGCGGTCGAACTGCCGTCGCCCGAACAGTCGAAGGAAGTGTACTTGGGCTTGAAGGCGCGAATGCCGCCGCCGAGTGGGCGCTACCGTTCAGACTGGGGAACCGGGGTAGTAGGCGCGGGTCGTGTGATACTCGACGGTGACGTTGAATCTCTTTCCGTGGCTTGCCAGATATACCAGGCAGTCGTTCGTGTTATCGCAGTCGCCGGACCCTACGAAATTCGCGGCGCAGGCGAACTCGTGATTGCGGCAGAACATGGACTGCGGATCATACATGTAGGTGTTTTTGAGGATCGGCAACCTGCCGGGAGACGCCTCGAAACGATAGTCGTCGCGATAGATGAAGTACGAGCCGAAGCCACGGCGGGTCTAGCCATTGGCTCAGCGGCTCTCGGTTATACCTTTCCGTGTGAGCGGAACTGGCGTAACCCCACCCGATTTCGACGTTTATGCGTCTGGGATGACAACGACACGACCGACACGCGGGCAGGGGATGATGCGATTAGCTTGCCAAACCTCGTCTGGTCAGATGGGAGCGACGATACTCGGCCGGCGTCACGTCCGTGA
>CAZDHN010000349.1:0-7158 GCA_964505115.1 uncultured Planctomycetaceae bacterium | reverse complement strand
ATTGAGGCTATAGCTACCCAAAACGCTGCCTTGCCGCGTGAGCACATGCACGGTGTCTTCCACGTCGACACCTTCGAGCACCCGGTGGGCCGCGTCGGCAACCAGCCGATCGACCGGGCCGACGAGCCACTCGCCGGCGTTTACCATGTGGGTTAGCGCGTCCTGAATGGCTCCGCCGCCGGTTGCCCGATTGTTGTAATAGATGTCGCGGTAGGCGGGCCGGAACGCGGGAAAGTGCTGGCCAGTGGTGACGACCAGTTCCACCGGCTCGCCGAACCGCCCGGCGCCGATCGCCTGCTTTACGGCCGCCAGTCCGGGATGCGCCCGCCAGACGTAAGCGACCACTGCGGCCAATTTTCGCTGCTTGATAACGTCGCCCAGCCGATCGATTCCGTCTAAAGAAGTGCTTAGCGGCTTTTCGATCAACAGGTTGACGCCCGCCTCGGCAAGCCGGGTGGCCATGGCGATATGGAGTTGTGCCGGCGTGGCGACGACGGCGGCGTCGTGCGAATCTTCCAGTGCCGAATCGAGATCGGCGTAAACTCGCTCGACGCCGTATTGCTCGGCAATCCGCCCGCGGAGTTCGGGGTTAAGTTCACAAATCGACGGATCGGCCCGACCGGTCTGCTGAAAGCAGCGCAGGTGCCGTTCTCCGATCGACCCAACGCCGATGACGAGTACTTTTTTCATGGGTCCAACCCTCTCTCCCTAGCCGATCAGTTGCGTAGGTTATGCTTCAGCATAACATCTGAACCGAATTCGTTATGCTGAAGCATAACCTACTTAGTTAGCCGGCCGTTTGCGTCGCGTTAGCCTAGCCGGTCGTCGAAGGTGAAGCCGAGCGGCTTGAACTCTTCGCGGATATTTTCCAGGCCACACTTGACGAGCACGATGTCGGCACTGTGGCAGATGAAGCGGGCACCCAGGTCGAGCAGTTCTTGAGTCTGCTCCGGCGAGGCGCTGGGGCATCCCCACGCCTTGCCGTTATCGGCGGCCGCCTTGGCCGTGCGTTGCCACGCATTACGAATCTTTTCGTGAGTCATCTGGCCGGGAATCCCGTATTGGATGCTCAAATCGCCGGGGCCGATCATGAGGATATCGACGCCGTCGGTGGCCGCGATCTCCTCGATGTGCTCGACCGTCTCGGGCTGCTCGATCTGGATGATCAGAAACGTTTGCTCGTTTGCCTCTTTCAGATACGGCTCCAAGGGCATGCTCAGGTAGGGCATGTCGGGGTTGCCACCGTCACAACCGCGCTTGCCCTGGGGTGCGAAGTTCAGCCAGCTAACCACCTCGGCGGCTTCCTTGGCGTCGTCGCAGCGCGGGTACATTATGCCCTGCGCGCCAGCTTCGAGCATGCGTTGCATCCGCATGAACTCGCCTTTGGCGGGGCGCGCGATGATGTCGGCGCTCCCCACGCGAGCCGCGCGCATCAATCCCGCCGCGGTTTCGAGGCTGTACGTATGGTGTTCCAGATCCATCCAAATGCCGTCGAAGCCCATCAGGCTCGTCAGTTCAAAAAGCGATGGATCGGTCAGGTGCAGGGTGACAACCATAACCGGCTCGTTACGGCTTAACTTGGCTTTGATTCGACTTGGTCGCATTGGGATTCCTGTCTTCTGAACCCGCCGAAGGCAGTCGGCGGACTATTACCCGCACGGCAGACGATTTACCAGACGGGGCAAAAGACCCAATATAACCCTCGCAAGCCCGTCGGGCAACCCAGGGCAGCCCATCGGCCGACAGCGGCTTTCGACACGAAACGCTGGACGCGGGGGCTTGCCATGCCGCCTATCGCTCCCATATATTGGTGCTCTCGGAGAACTTGTTGCCGAACGATTCACGAGGAGAGGTGCCGGTGGATATCCAGACGGTCGGATTGGCGGGCTTGGGTTTCCTGGGACGAGGCATCGCATCCTGCCTGCTTTCGCACGGCTTCCGCGTAATCGCCTTCACTCGCAGGCAATCGACGCACGACGCGGCTCGCGAGTACATCGCCGACGCGATCGGCAAGCTTATCGCCCGGGCTGGGTTCCCCCCGTCGCTGGCCGAGCAGTGGCCAGATCGGTATATACCGGTCGAGTCGTGCGATCGGTTCGGCGAGTGCGACTTTGTGATCGAGACGATCATCGAAGACCTGGACGAGAAGCAGAAGCTCTTCGACAAGCTGGAGGCGGTAGTCCGGCCCGACGTACCGATAGCCAGCAACACTTCGGCCATCCCGATAAGCCAACTGCAACGCGGCCGGCGGCATCCGCAGCGTTTTCTGGGAATGCACTGGGCCGAGCCGGCCCACGTCGTCCGATTCATGGAACTGATTCGTGGCGACGAGACCGGCGACGCGGCCTTCGAGGCGGCCACCGCCTTGGGTCGGGCGGTCGGCAAGGAGCCCTCCATGGTCCAAAAGGACGTGCCCGGCTTCATCATCAATCGGCTGGGATACGCCATGTATCGCGAGGCGTTGAACGTGCTGGAGATGGGCGTGGCCGACGTCGAGACGATCGACCGTTCGTTCCGCAACGCGATCGGCCTGTTCGCCACGATGTGTGGGCCTTTGCGCTGGATGGACATAAGCGGTGGCCCGGCCCTGTACGCCCGGGCGATGAAGCACGTGTTGCCCAGCCTCGGCAATACGACCGAACTGCCCGAGACACTCAAGAAACTGGCCGATAGCGGCGCGCAAGGTATAACCAACGGCCGCGGCTTCTACAAGTACACGGCGGAGGAGGCGAAGGAGTGGGAAGAGTTGTACTTGGAACACGCCTGGGCAGTTCGCGCACTGCAAGATAAATATTTCCCACTCAATCAAAACAAGAGCGGGGCATGAAGCCCTCGATGTCATGCAGTCTGGGGCTTCATTGACAATTTGGGTGCCACTGCTGGCTTGTCCAGCAGTGCTTTGCCCGCACCTGGATTCACAAGAATTCAGCCGTGGCGCAACGAACGGAGTTCTTGCGAATCCGGCTACGAAATCGGACTCGCACTGCTGGACAAGCCAGCAGTGGCACCCTTTTTCAGCCACCTACCCGACAAGATCACAACGGACGCGGTACTGGGAACCCTTGCCATAATGAAAATCAACATGCGAAACACAATCATCCACTCGTTTCTCGTCGCGTTACTGGCACTCGTCGCCGTCATGCCGATATCGGCCCGGGCGGGAGACGAGCCGGCCGAGGTAACTTCCGAACTGCGCGACCGGGCAGTTAAGTCGCTCCGCGAGGTGATGGAGAAGGAAGAGCGCTGGGTTAAGGTACACGCCGCCGAGTTCCTGCTGGCGCTCGATTATCCGCAAGGCGTTAAGGAAGCCTTCCAAAAGGAACTCAATCGCGCCGGCGACGAACCCGAATACCGGATCGGCATTTGGCGCGTATTGGCCCGGGCGGCTTCCAATAAGGCGGAGCGAAATAGCTGGGTCAACAAGATACGCGACGTCTTCCTCGACCCCAAGTCGCCCGACCGCCTGCACGCCGCCGAAACGCTCGCCAAGCTGAAATACAAGGTGCCCGACGGCAAAGACGCCCAGAGCGTCGCCGAGAGAAAGGAATTCCAGAAGCAGGCCGATTCGGACGACACCGTCAAGGCGGCCTGTGTCCGCTGGGTGCTGGTGGACAAAGAGACGGGCGAAGGCGAAGCGGCGCTTTGCGAGTTGCTCGCTAATGACGACGCAAGACCCCGCGGCATTGCCGCCTACGGCCTGCGTCACCTTGGTAAGATTTCCGAAAAGACCCAAGCGGCCCTGGTGAAGGCGGTCGAAAAAGAGCCGGCCGACTCGTCCGGACGAATTCATCTGGCAGCCGCGCTTGCCGTTCACGGCTCGGACGAGAGCCGCCAGAAGTGGAACGAGCAGTTGCGCAAGTACGCCGAGACGGGCATCGACACCGAACGCTATCAAGTCTGCGATACGCTGGCACACATCGGCGACCAGAGCGATCTGCCGCTACTAACTCAGTTGATGGAAGATTCGACGGCCGACGTCCGCAGCGCGGCCTCCAACGCCGTACTGCGAATCGAACGCCGCCGGCCGCACTCGCTGGCCGCGCTGGATTGGATCATTATCGCCCTTTACGCCTTCGGCATGTTGGCCGTGGGATGGTACTATTCGCATCGCACCGAAACCACGGAAGACTACCTGCTCGGCGGCCGGGAGATGAAGCCGGTAAGCGTCGGGCTGTCGTTGTTCGCCACGCTGCTCAGCACGATTTCGTATCTCGCCTGGCCGGGTGAGATCATCCGATACGGCCCCATGGTGCTGGCCATGATCTTGGCTTATCCGCTGGTGGCTTTCGTGGTCGGTTGGTTCATGATCCCCTTGATTATGAGGCTTAAGGTCACCAGCGCGTACGAGATACTGGAATTGCGATTGGGGCTGGCGGTGCGAATGGTCGGCTCGGTGTTTTTCCTCTCGATGCGACTGCTCTGGATGGCCGTTATCATCTACGCAACCGTCGGCAAGGTGTTGGTGCCGCTGCTGGGATTGGACCAGTCCTACACGCCTTACCTTTGTGCGCTTCTGGGACTGATTACGGTAACCTATACGTCGATGGGCGGCCTCAAGGCGGTCGTGCTGACCGACGTGATCCAGACCGTTATCCTGCTCGGCGGAGCCGTGCTGACGCTGGTCCTGATCACTTACTACCTGGGCGGAGTGGGAGCCTGGTGGTCCACCGATTGGGCGGCCCATTGGCCCGACCCACAATGGTTTGATGCCACCGAACGGATCACTTTCTTCGGCATCGTGCTGGCCACCTTTACGTGGTGGGTATGCACGTCGAGTTCCGATCAGATGGCCATCCAACGCTACCTGGCCACTCGCGACGTCAAAGCGGCTCGCGGCGTGCTGATAACCTCGCTCAGCGCCAATACGCTGGTGAATCTGCTGCTCACGCCGGTCGGTCTGGCATTGCTGGCCTACTTCCGCATGAATCCGCAATTCATTCCCGACGGCCAGACGATTATGAGCGACGCCGATACGCTCTTCCCGCGTTTCATCGCGGTCGGGTTGCCGATCGGGCTCAGCGGGCTGGTCATCGCCGGGTTGTTGGCCGCCGCCATGTCGAGCCTGTCGTCCGGCGTGAACTCCTCCTGCTCGGTCATTACCGTCGACTTCATCGACCGCTTCCGCAAGAACAAGGAGACCGAAACCGATCACGTCAAGCTGGCTAAATACATCTCGGTCATCGTCGGCACAGTGGTCGTGCTGCTCAGCGCCTACGTGGGCATGGTCCAGGGCAACCTCTTGGCCATCGCCTACAAGGTGGTGAACCTGCTGACCGCGCCCCTGTTCGGGCTCTTCTTCATGGCCCTGTTCGTCCGCTGGGCCACCGGGCCGGGAACCCTCGTCGGCGCCGTATTCGGCGTGGCAACGGTCGTGCTGGTCAATTACTGGAAAGAAATCACCGGCACCGACGGCATCAGCTTCCTCTGGGCGATGCCACTGGGGTTGCTCATCCAAATAACCATCGGAATGCTAGCCAGCCTCTTGCCGTTTGGACGCAGACCAAAGGTCGAAATACCAGCAGCCGAAGGTGATTGATCCGTAGCTGGATTCGCAAGAATTCAGCCGCGATTTTGAAGAACCGAATTCTTGCGAATTCGGCTACTCAATAAGTTTCAGATCGTGCTTGCCGTGGCAGTCGGTGCAGATCTTGGGCTCCGGCTTCTTGCCGGTCTCGGGCTTGTGTTCCGGACGGGTGCAATCGTCCTCGTGACACTTGCCGCAAAGCTTGTCGGTGTTCTCGCGGATAAACACCGTGTCGGGCTTGACGTCGTTGTTCTCGTCCTCGACGTGCGGCTCGCTCGAACCGTGACAGTCGACGCAGGCAACCTTCTCGGTCTGGTGCAGGCTGCCGATGTACTCGTCCACGGTGTCAACGTGACAAGTGATGCACGCACCGGCCAACTCCTCGCCTTCCGCGGCAGCTTCCGCTTCCGCCAGTTGTTTGAGCATCTCCGGTGGCATGCCGGCCAGCGGGTCTTCTTCATCCGGATCGGCGCTCTTTGCGGCAGGCTTGTCGGAGACTTGGCTGCCACTGCCGGCTTGCCCGGCAGTGGCTTCGCGGAGTTTGTCCGTCTCACTGCTGGACAAGCCGGCAGTGACACCCTTCTTCAACGGGCTGTCGGGAGATGTCGTGCCGGGTGACGCTTCATCGGAGGAAGGCGTCGCGTCTTGTCGACACGATACAGATGCCGCCAAAATCAGAATAAGCCCCGCTACAGCGAACATTGCTAACGCTCTACGCAAATCGCCATCCTTCCTCCAACCAGCAGTGTTCACCGTGCGGGACGGGCATGGCGGCAACCTGCTCCAGCCGTTCGTATCCACTTTGCGAGACATCCGTCCACGAAGCGCTGAAGTTCATCTTCATTTGTGCCAGTGTGTGTACGCCGCAGAGGCAAACGTCGAGCGACTTGTTCTTCAACACGAAGGCCATCATGTCGCGCGGCAGGTCGGCATCTTTGCCGTTCGGTTCCAGGTCGCGACCCTTCAGCAGCGAACCCCGGGCGAAGGGCTTGATGGTTACCACGCCCAGCCCCGCCTGCTTGGCCGCCGGCATCACCTTCTCGGCCACGCGGTGCCGCACGTTGTAGGGCATCGAGCAGCAGTCGAAGTACTTGCCGAACTTATGGAAGGCCACGAAGAACCATTTGGGCGTAAAATGGCTGCCGAACCCGGTGTAGCGAATCTTTCCCTGCTGCTTGAGTTTGTCGAGCGCTTCGATGCAGTAGCTCATGTCCCAGTAGCCCGACTTGTCGGTAACCGCCGCCACGTTGCTAAGCAGAAGCAGGTCGATGTGGTCGATCTGCCAGGCCTTGAGCCGTTGCTCGGTCCAATCGAAGACCTCCTTCTTATCGTTTTCCACGCCCTTCATCTTGTGCGAGGGCCGAACGCTGATAATGGCCTGGTCGCGACGCTTGAGTCTTTTCAGCGCCTCGCCGGGGGTGGTGCATTCGTCAAGCGGCGTACAGGAATCGAAGAAGTTGACGCCCATGTCCATCGCCGTGCCGATCATTTCGACGGCCTCGTCGACCGTCACCTTGCGGAACCCGCCGCTGCCGTCCGGAGTTCGCTTGTATGACCAACTGTGTCCGCCGAAGCCGACCTCCGAGACCTGCAAGTCGGTGGTGCCGAAGCGGCGACGCTTGACCGTGCCGGCG
>CAZDHN010000348.1:0-7160 GCA_964505115.1 uncultured Planctomycetaceae bacterium | reverse complement strand
CCCTGACCAGTATCCCTTGCTGATCCAGCCGATTGTGGAGGGCGAGGCCGACGTGGTCTTCGGCTCCCGCTTCGCCGCCGGCGGGTCGCATCGGGTGCTCTACTTCTGGCACTCGATCGCCAACCGCCTGCTGACCACGCTATCGAACATGTTCACCGACTTGAACCTGACCGACATGGAGACCTGCTACAAGGTGTTCCGCCGCGAAGCGATCGAGGCCATCACGCCCACGCTCAAGCAGGACCGGTTCGGTATCGAGCCGGAACTCACCGCCAAGGTGGCGCGGCGAAAGTATCGTGTTTTTGAGTTGGGTATTAGCTACTCCGGTCGAACATACGAAGCCGGCAAGAAAATCGGCCTGCCCGACGCCTTCCAGGCACTCTGGTGCATCCTGCGGTATTCGAGGTGGGATTGACCGTGAACCAGACAGAAGACCCAGCCATGGCCGAGCCGGCGAAAGCGCGGTCGGGCGATGCCGTGACCGGTGACTCCGCGCCGCCGATTACGAAGCTGTCGGTGCTGATGCCGGTTTACAACGAGCGCTGGACGCTGGCGGAGATCGTCTCCCGAGTGCTGGCCGCGCCCATCAGCCTGGACCTGGAACTGATCGCCGTCGACGACGGTTCTGACGACGGGTCGTGGGAAGAGTTGCAGCGGCTTGCAAGAAACGACCCGCGAATCAAGACGTTCAGGCACGGCAGCAACCGTGGCAAGGGCGCCGCCGTGCGGACGGCTATCGAGCGGATGACCGGCGACGTGGCCATCGTGCAGGATGCCGACCTGGAATACGACCCTCGCGACTACCTGCGCCTGCTCGGCCCCATCCTGGCCGGCAAGGCGGAGGCCGTCTTTGGGTCGCGTTTCACCGGCCAGCCGCGTCGGGTGCTCTTCTTCTGGCACAGCCTGGCGAATCGGCTGCTGACGCTAATGTCGAACATGCTTAACGACATCAACCTGACCGACATGGAAACCTGCTACAAGATGGTTCGGGCCGATGTGTTGAAGCAACTCCGCTTGCGCGGCAACACTTTCACGATCGAGCCCGAGTTGACCTGCCGACTGGCCCAATGGGGCGCACGAATATACGAAGTGCCGATCAGCTATTTCGGCCGCGCTTACGCTGAAGGCAAGAAGACGGGCGCCTTCGACGCACTGAAGGCACTGTGGACGTTGATCCGCTGCCGGTTTTTCGATACTCGATTCACCGATCATTCGGGCTTCTACATCCTGCAATCGGTTGCCCGAGCACAGAAATTCAACCGCTGGACTTTGCGGCAGTGCCGGTCGTACATCGGTCGCCGGGTGCTCGAGGCGGGCGCCGGGATCGGCAACCTGAGCGACCAGTTCCTCGATTGCGACCGCCTGGTGATGGTCGAGTACGATCCGGTCTACATTCCCCGACTGCGAGATCGGTTCGGCAGCCGCCGAAACGCCCGTGTCGTACATGCCGACCTGACCAAGCTGGAAAATTACGCCCAATGGGAAGACGAGCAAATCGACACGGTCTTCTGCTCGAACGTTTTGGAACACCTGCAGGATGACGAAAAAGTGCTCCGCGGTTTTCACGACACGCTGGTTCCCGGCGGACACTGCGTAATCGTCGTTCCGGCCGGCGAGTGGCTTTACACGGGCGTGGACGACGAACTGGGACACTACCGCCGCTACAGTATCGAAGAACTTCGCGAAAAAATGGAATCGGCCGGCTTCGAGGTCGTCTTCACGAAACCCTTCTGCCGCTTGGGTGCGTTGGCCTGGTGGTTCTCCGGCAAGATCCTCCGTAAACGTCACCTTAGCCCCCGCCAAATGATCTGGTTCGACCGCCTCCTCCCCATCACCATGCTCCTCGACCACTGCCTCCCCACGCCAGGTATGTCGTTGATAATGGTTGGGCAACGGGAGGCGCAGGACTCGTGAGTGAGACGCTGTAAGAGATGTCCTTGGTTTATTTCCGCTTCCCGGACTCTTTCGATTGGTTACGATAGGAGTTTTTCATGCCAACGGGTTGTCCGTCAGTCGATGCTCACGATTCACCTCAACCGACACGGCCGGCGGCTCGCCAGAATGTATTCGAACGCCATCGTAAGAAGACGCTTCTTGTGATTGTGATGGTATCCGTAATCGGCATTGACCTTACGGCCGGGTTGCTTCTGAAGATTCATCGCCGGCGTTTGACGGCCGCGGAACTCACATTTCGTCAGCCCTCGGAGATTTACGGCTGGGGGCTAACCCCGCTCATGGACACAACAGGTCATTGGGGGAATTGTGATTATCGGTTGAAAACGAATACACTGGGCTTCAAGGACCGCACCACTCGGCAGGTCAACCTCAAGTCGTCCCAGCCGAGAATTGTGTTTATAGGCGATTCTTTCACGGAAGGCATTGGAGTTGACTTCGAGGACTCGTATGTCGGTCGCTTGGAGGCGGCGCTTCGACAGCGCGGGATTGAGGTTCTCAACGCCGGCGTTTGCGGCTATTCGCCCGTTAATTACGTTCGCAAAATGAAGTATCTCGTGGAAGACATGGGGTTGGAGCTTGATGAATTAGTGGTTGCGATCGACATTTCGGACGCACCGGACGACATCGCTTTCTTGCATCGCGAAGCTTTGAGTCGGAAGACCGGTTCGCCGATCCTGCCGGCGTTCTCGCCACCGGATCAGCCGTTGAATTGGTGTCAACCGCTAAGCCAGACACTGCGAGATTTTGTCAGCGAGTACACGGTTGTGACTCACTTCGTTCTCAAACGGTTGAAGGACCTCGTCGTTGAGCCACCGCGAGCCACCGACGCCCCGGCAGGCCGCTGGACGAAGGAAGGCCCCGATACGCTCAATGTTCAAACTCGCGGAATCGAGCTGAACACGAAGCATATGGATGCACTCCTTGCACTGCTGCGGAAACATGGAATTCGACTCACCGTGGTCGTTTATCCGTGGCCACAGCAGATCCGCTATCGTGAACTCGACTGCCTGCCGGTACGCCATTGGCGAAGCTGGGCCGCGCGGAACAAGGTCGATTTCGTCAATCTGTTCCCCCGCTTCATCGACGATCGGCCTTGGCAGCAGGTGATTAAGGAGTGTTTTATTCCCGGCGACATTCACTGGAACGAAGCCGGACACCGGGAGATCGCGGCGGGGATATTGGAATACGTGAAGGCTAGGGAGAAAACGCCTGGTGATTTGCATGGAACGTTTGATTCAAGCGGGAAATGACTACGCAAGAGACTACGCAATGAGCCGAGTGGCTTCAGCTACCCTGGTATCGAATGGCTGTGACCATCTCCTCCTCATGCCCGGCATGTTGCTGATAATGGTTGGACAACGAACGAACAAAGGACTTGCGAGTAAAGAACTGTAAGAGATGTTAGCGAGCAAGAGAATTCCAAGAGCGTTAATCGTTGTCGTCCTAATCTGCCTGGCGATCAACCTGGGAATTGCTGCGCTAGTGGCAGTGGATCGGCCGGAATACTTGGCGGATTATCGGCTTTCGAAAAACCCCGATTGCCTGGATTACGTTCTACTGGGTGAAAATCTGCTGTTGCACGGTCATTTCTCCCGGTGCGCGCAGCCGCCATACTTGCCCGACATGGTACGAACGCCAATCTATCCGGTCTTCGCGGGAGCGCTTGAACTCATGGGCAAGGCCGGGGCGATATACTTCGCGCAGATCGGCTTGCAGGCCGCCAGTTGCGTGCTCCTGTTCCTCTTGGTCAGAGCGTTCTTCGGCCCAATGCCGGCCTTCTGGGCAGCAGCCTTGTTTGCGACGGACTTAGCACTGGCAGTCAATAATTTCTGGCCGATGTCGGAATCGCTGTTTGTTTTCCTGGTGCTTGCTTCGGCGGCTGTTACCCTGCCAGTATTGCTGACACCGAGAGACGAAAACGACTCGGACCGTCGCGGTTGGCGACTCGTGGGAGGCGGTGTCCTGCTGGGAGCGGCCATCCTAACCCGACCAGCCGGACTCTACTTGCCATTGGTCTACTCGGCCGGATGTCTGGGAATTGGCGTGTATCGGCAACGACTTGGGTCGGCCGTTCGCATGGCCTCGGTCTTGCTGCTGATCTCGCTGATACCGCCGGCACTGTGGATTGCACGGAACGCCACGACGTTCTCGGTTCCCAAGCTGACTGCCGTGGAGACGAACAACTTGCTCTATTTCGTGGGCGCTGGTGCTTATCAGGTGCGCCATGGCGTGGGGCTGGAAGAAGCCCAGGCAATGATCGCCGAAGAGTTCCATGTTGCTCCCTATGTCGAGGTCCAGAACGCCCATGCTAGCAATCGGAGCGTCGCGGAACTGAATGCCGAACTGCGAGCCGTGCAATGGGACGTACTGGGCAAGTATCCCGCACACCTGGCGTTGTCTTCCGTGATGGCGCTGACCAAGGCCAGCTTCTCCCATGCAACGGGGCAATTGGCGGAGATGCTCGGCCGGCAGTGGGTGGCGCCGGGTACCCGATCACTCGTTCTTCATCCAATGGATGCCACCAAGCGATTGTGGCAAAACGGCCCGGTGTTGTCGGCCGCCTTCATTTGGCAATTAGCCCACGTGGCCGTGGCATTGGGCGCCGCGCTGTTCGGGCTGGCATGCGTTATGAGAGATAGGCAGGCACGGGCGGTGGGCCTGGTGCTGTTGGCCGTGCTCGGCTATTTCTATCTGATCGTGGCGATGTTCGGCTTCGAGGCCTACTGGCGCTGCCGAATCCCCGTGCTGCCGTTTCTATACGTCTTCTCCGGATATGGGATAAGCCGCTTGTTCCCTAGTGCCGAAAGCAGAGCCTGCTCGTGAAGGGACAGATATTTACATATGGCTTGACGTACGTCGGGGCCGTGGTGGCCCTGTTCTATCCGTTCGTCGGGGTGCTGATCTACATCAGTTTCGCCATCCTCGAGCCGCCGGGCTTGTGGTACTGGTCGGTGCCCATCGGCAACTACGCGCGAATCGTCGCGATCGCCATGCTCATCGGCTGGGTGATAAAGGGCGGTGGAGACTGGCGGCTCGGCCGGTCGCAGGCGGTTCTCCTTTCACTGGTGGCTTATCTGCTCTGGGCCACAATATCGCTCGGGATGCACAGTGCCCCGGACTGGTCATGGGGCTTTGTCGTCGAATTGACGAAGGTCGTGCTCCCCTTCATGGCCGGCCTCACCCTGATTACGTCCGTTAGACAGCTCAAGCAGCTTGCCTGGACAATCGCCCTAAGCCAGGGATACCTGGCCTACGAGATGAACTTGAGGTACTATGAGGGGTTCTACAGCCGGTTTCGGGAAGTCTCGCATGCCGGGCTGGATAACAATTCCGTGGCAATTGCCATGGCCACCGGCGTGGGTTTTGCCCTCTTCCTCGGGTTGCGAGAGAAGGTGCTCTGGCGCAAAGCACTGGCGTTTCTGGCCTGTGTCCTAATGGCGCATGTCATCATGTTCTCGATGTCTCGGGGAGGAATGCTGGCGCTATGTGTGGTCGGAGTCGTGAGCATGTTCTTGGTACCAAAACGAGAATTCTCCCTGCTGTTGTTCATAGCCGTGGTAATTCTGGGATTCCGCTTGGCGGGCGAGGGGATTCGTACGCGGTTCTCCACGGTATTTGTCGACGCCGAACAGCGAGACCAATCGGCCCAGGGGCGGCTAGATATGTGGATCAACTGCCTTGACGTTATGCGGCGATATCCCCTCTTGGGTTGCGGCCCCAATCAGTGGCGCAATATTGCTCCCGAATACGGGCATGCCAAGGGCAAGGAAGCACATACGTTATGGCTGCAGACCGGGGCGGAGTTGGGGATTCCCGGCATGGCCTTCCTGGTATCTTTCTACGGCCTGTGCATTTGGCGGCTCTGGGGGCTTACCCGACCTTACGCCCGGCCACCCGACCCCTGGCTGACCGACGGCGGCCGAATGGTCGTTGCCGCCCTAGCCGGATTCGCCGTGTCGGCACAGTTCGTCAGCCTGGAAGGGCTGGAAATTCCGTATTACGTCACACTGTTTGGGGCGGGCGTGCTGAAAGTGAACTCGCTACTTGCAGCCCAGAACACACTCGGCCCGGTCAACCAACAGGCTCTGCCTCAACCGGCGCCGGGAACACAAGGCACGCCAACGGCCTGATGACTGATCCAACAACAAATACACGCGAAAATGACAACCGATAAACTCACTCCAAGCGCCGACAAGCCGGCCGATCTTCTAACCGGCTGCCAGTCTCCGCCCGACGAAGACAGGGCAGGCCTGTTTGGCAGCTTCCGCGAGATGGTCCACGAGTTGGTCCAGTACCGCGAGTTGCTCTGGCAGATGATCCTCCGCGATCTGCGTATCCGCTACAAGCAGGCCATCATGGGGTTCGGCTGGGCCATATTCATGCCCATCATGATCGTCGGTGCCGGGTTCCTCGTGAAATACGCCATGGCCCAAATGTCGGGCAAGCCGCTCGAACTCGACGCCTTCGCCGGAATGACGGTCAAAGCGCTGGGCTGGGCCTTCTTCATCGGGGCCGTCGGGTTCGCTACCTCCAGCCTGGTGGGCAACATCAATCTGGTGACCAAGATATACTTCCCACGCGAGGTCTTCCCGCTGTCGGCCGTGCTGACACAGGCGTTCGATTCCTGCGTCGGATCGACCGCCATGGCCCTGTTCTTGTTCCTGTTCCTAAGAGTCGGGGTGTCGCTGCAAATATTTTGGGCCATCCCGTTGATCATCTTGCTGGTGTTGTTCACCGCCGGGATGGCACTCGCACTGAGCTGCGCGAACGTCTTCTTCCGCGACGTGAAGTACATCGTGCAGGTAATCCTCACATTCGGCATATTCTTCACGCCCGTCTTCTACGAACCGCAGTTCTTCGGCCCCAACGGCTGCGTGCTGATGATGCTCAACCCGCTGTCGCCCCTGCTGGAAGGCCTTCGGCTGGCGATCGTCGAACACCACAACCTGCTGGCCCCCTTGACCGTCACTTCGGCATCCGGCCAAGAAATTCTTGCCTGGCAGCCCTGGTATCTGTTATACTCGACTATATGGTCGGTGCTCGGCTTCCTCGTCGCCTGGCTCACATTCCACAAGCTGGAATTCATCTACCCGGAATATATCTGATCGGAAGTCGGAAATCGGAGATCGGAATGACGAAAACTTCACGCGAAGGCGCAAAGGTGCCAAGACGCCAAGAGACGACAGACATGATTAACAGGATTG
>CAZDHN010000347.1:0-7168 GCA_964505115.1 uncultured Planctomycetaceae bacterium | reverse complement strand
AGGCTGTAACGGGGATGGAAGTCGAGCGCCCGGCGGAGTCGGGTGAGGTCGGGAACCCGGCGGCGGCAGTCCTCGAAATCGGCGTCGTAGGCCTCGGCGTAACTCTGAAACTCGATCTCAAGCGACGGATCGACCGCGGCAATCACGCGCTGGGCAAGATCCAAGATACTGATCGGCTGGTCGCTGCCGATGTTGAACACGCGCCCGACCGCGGCCGGCGTCTCCATCAGGCCGACTATCGCCCGGACTATGTCGGACACATGAGCGAAGCAGCGCACTTGCCGGCCGTCGTCATGCACAACCGGCGGCAACCCGGCCAGCGCCCGTTCGACCAGCCGCGGCAGCACCATCCCGTACGCGCCCGACTGACGCGGCCCGATCACGTTAAACAGCCGGCCAACGACGACGGGCAGTTGCCGTTCGCGCCAGTAGGCCAGCGCGAGGAATTCGTCGATCGCCTTCGAGGTGCCGTAGGACCATCGCGCCCGAACGGTCGGGCCGAATACCAGATCGTCATCCTCGGTCCATTGTGGCTTGGGGTTCTTGCCGTAAACCTCGCTGGTGCTGGCCAGGAAGAGTTTTACGCCGCGCCCCTTCTCTTGCAGCCGGCCCAGTTCATCCAGCAGCAATTCGGTGGGGTAGATGTTGGTTTCGATAGTGTGAATTGGGCTGGCGGCGATCAGCGCTACGCCGACGGCGGCCGCCAGATGGTAGACCTCGTCGGCCTCGGCCACAAGCCGGGCGACCAACGCTCGATCGGCAACCGAGCCCTTGGTATAACTGAAATTCGGGTTGTCCATCACGCCAGCCAGATTGTCGACGCTGCCGGTCGACTCATCGTCGACCACGGCCACCCGATCGCCGCGAGCCAACAACACCTCGACCAAATGACTACCGATGAACCCCGCTCCGCCGGTAACAAGGCAGGTCTTCATGGTTTGATGGGTTTCGGTCATAGACTTTGTTCAACTCACACTGCAAGCGGGTAGGAACGTTTTGCTCGGAAGATACCATAGTGATAGGGATTGGGGATTAGGGATTAGAATCGCGCTTTCCACATCAACTCTAATCCCTAATCCCCAATCCCTAATCCCATGTTTCAACCTGCATATCACATTTCTTGTACCACTAGCGCTTACAATTCGAGTGTTTAGGAATGCAAATCTTCCTTCTTCGGCTTTATCAGCACCGAAGCGAGGATCGAAATGGCGACAAGGCTGACAATTACGGTCAACGATACCCAAGTCGGCACAAGATGGCCCGTTTCGTGCGGGATGAAGGAGTCGGCCAACATCTTAGCGCCCACAAACCCCAACACGGCAGCCAACCCGTAGTGCAGGAAGCGAAACATCTCGACCACTCCGGCCAGCAGAAAGTAGAGCGCCCGTAGCCCGAGGATTGCGAATATATTCGAGGTGAAGGCAATGAACATCGTCATGCTGGGCGTGTAGCTTTTGGGAATAATGCCGATAACGGCCGGCACGCTGTCGACGGCGAAGAGCACGTCGCTGCTCTCGATGACCAACAAAACCAGGAACATGGGCGTGATGCAGAGTTGCCCGGCCTCGCGGACGAAGAAGCTATGGCCGTGCTCGTGGTGGTCGCCCTTGGTAACGCGCCAGAAGCGGCGAGCCGTTTTGAGCACGATATTCTGGTCCGGATGCACGTCGGTGCCGCTATGCAGGGTGAGCTTGACGGCCGTGTAGAGCAAGAACACGCCGAACAGCGGCATCACCCACTCGAACCGGTTAATCAATTCCACCCCGGCCAGAATGAATATCAGCCGCATGACGACCGCACCCAGGATACCCCAGAAGAGCACGCGATATTGGTACATCAAGGGCACGTGAAAGAAGCGGAAGATCACCACGAAGACAAAAATATTGTCCATCGAGAGCGATTTTTCGATCAGATACCCGCTCAGGAACACCATTCCCAGGTCGTGGCCACCCCACCACCAGATCAGCGCATTGAAGGCGACCGCCAAGCCGACCCAGAAGACAGTCCACCAGGTGGACTCCAATAAGGTCGGTGCGTGATCGTGGCGATGAAAGACGAACAAGTCGAGCACCAATAGCACAACGACCATCACCCCGAACGCAACCCAGTGCCACAAAAGAACTTCGGGCAATTCTCCGCTCCATTTTTCTGAACAGGCTCGCCGGCGGAACGCCCGACGGGACGCTCCATGCCGCGCGGCCAGAGTAACGCAATCATACGGTCTGGGCCGCGCCGGAGCAACCTGACCGGGACGCTCACCCCCAGAGGAGAAAGGGGAGAGTTTCGCATATTGGGGGCCATAGGCTCAATGGGGATGATCGCCAAAGGGGGAGGGTTTACCATTCTTCCCACTTGCCCCAATGTATACGCCTGTCCCCTTTCCTTCACCGCTTTCCTTCAAATTCCACCCCCCAGGAAGGGCTGGTAGCTAGCAAACTGGCCGAGTGCGTGGAATAATGAAGCGACCGGCGGTCCTGACAGTCCGTGTTAGCCCCGGCGCCTGCGACGGGTATTTAGCGGAAACCGCCCCACTTTCCGGTCGCAGGCGACCGGGCTAACTATTACCCGCATTTGAATCAGGCCGCCAAAAATAATAATCAGATTGTGTCGCAACTCGGGAATAGTCGGGCATCGTTTGATCGAACACGCAAGCGGAACATTGTGCCCACCGACCGCTGCAACGGCGGACCGGCTGGGCAGGCATTGCATTTGGAACGGCCGTCACCGAGACGAGGCGACGAGGCTCCACGTGCTGGCAGTTGAAGAGGTAAAACGATGAGATTCCTTCCACTAGCCCGACCGGGCTGCCTGATTCTTGCGCTCCTGTTGATCGGCCCCGTCTGGACCGGCACGGCCGCGCCGGCCCATTCGCAAGAGAAGACCGATGCCGGCACGCGACAGTACGCGGCGGCCGTGGCTCTACAGAACCGGGGCGTCTACGATCTGGCCGCCGACGAGTGGGCGAAGTTCATCGAGAACTTCAAGACGGACCCCCGCGTCGATCGAGCCTACCACTACCTGGGTATCTGCCAACTGAAGAGCAACAAGCCGGACCAGGCGCTGGCTGCCTTCGAGACGGTTATCAAGAACTACCCCAAGTTCGAGATGCTGGAGTCCAGCTACCTCTACCTGGGCGTCACCCAATACACTATCGCCCGCGGCGGCAAGGTCGAAATGTACGACCAGGCGGCCGAGACATTCAAGAGCCAATTGACCAAGTTCCCCAAGGGCAAGCACGTCGCCCAAGCCATCTTCTATCGGGCCGAGTGCCTTTACGCCCGGGGTAAGAAGAAGGAAGCCGCCGCGCTATATGCCGCACTGGTCCAGAAATTTCCCAAGCACGAACTGCTGCCCGACGCACTCTACGCACTGGGTGTCACCAGTGAGGAGCTAGATCAACCGGCCGCCGCCGGCAAGGCCTACGCTCAGTTCCTCAAGCAGTTCCCCAAGAACCGGTTGGTAACCGAAGTTCAGATGCGGGAAGGCGAGACCCTGTTCGTCGCCAAGCAGTACAAGGCGGCCGCCGAACGATTTGCCGCCGCTGCCGCCGCGAAGGGATTCGCCATGGCCGATCATGCCACGGTCCGCCAGGCGGCCTCGCTTGCCAAATTGAACCAGTTCGCCGAAGCGGCCGCGCTCTACGCCTCGGTGCCGGTGAAGTTCGCCAAGTCGCAGTATATTGGCCTGTCCAACCTGGCGGGCGGAAAGTGTTACTATCTGGCGGGTGATTTCGCCAAGGCCCGATCGCTGCTGGAAAAAGCATTGCCGACCGGTGGCAATTCGGCCGCCGAGGCGGCCCACTGGATCGCCCGAAGTTTGCTCAAAGAGAACAAACCGGCCGACGCCCTGGCGGTGGTCGAGAAGGCACTTCCGGCAGTCGGCAAGAGCCCGTTCGCGGGACAGTTGCTGATGGACCGAGCCGACGCGGTATACGAGATACCCAAGCGTCGCGGCGAGTCGGCGGCGATGTACGCGGCGGTGGCGGCCAAGTATCCGAAAGAGTCGATTGGTCCGCAGGCCTTGTACATGGCCGGTTTCGCGGCCTTGGGTAGCGGCGACTATCAGGCGTCGCTGAAGTACGCCAACGAGTTTCTGGCCAAACATGCCGACGACAGTCTGGCGGCCGACGTCACCTACGTGGCGGCCGAGAGCGACTTGCAGTTGAACCAGCCGGCCGAGGCCGAGAAGCTTTACGCCACGCTTCTGGAAAAATACCCCGACCACGCCGACGCCGAAGTCTGGAAGGTCCGCCGCGCGTTGGCGCTTTACTTGCAGAAGAAGTATCAGGAGACGATCGCCGCGTTGGAGCCCGTCCTGGCCGACGTCCGTACGCCGGGCGCGGTTGCCGAGGCGCAATATCTCATTGGCGGCAGCCAGGCCGAGTTGAAGCAATACGAGGCCGCGGTCAAGTCGCTGACCGCTTCGCTGGCGGCCGACCCCAAGTGGCGTCAGGCCGACGACACGCTCCTGGTGCTGGCCAACGCCTACCGGCAACTCGACGATCTGGCCAAGGCGAAGTCGCAAATCGGCAAGCTAATCGCCCAATTCCCCAAGAGCCGGCTGCTGGACCAGGCCCATTATCGACTGGGCGAGTACTGCTACGCCGGAGGCGACCTCAAGAAGGCCGTCGCCGAGTATCGCAAGGTGGTAACCGGCTGGCCGAAGAGTTCCGTGCTTTCGCACGCTTTATACGGGCTAGGCTGGGCCGAACTGAGCCTGAAGGACTACGCCGCCGCCGACAAGACGCTCAGCTCGCTGGTCGAGAAGTTCCCTAACGACAAGCTCATCGCCCGGGCTCGATACGCCCGCGGCATGGCCCGACAGCAACTCGGCAACTTCGGTCCGGCCGTCGAGGACCTCCAGGCGATGCTGGCTGCCGATCCGTCAGCGGAGGAGAAGTCCGACGCCCGATACGTACTCGGGCTTTCGCAGGTTGGTCTGAAAAAGTACGCCGAAGCGGTCGCCACCTTTGGGGCACTATTGAAAGACGATCCCAAATACGCCGGCGCCGACAAAACGCTTTACGAGTTGGCCTGGGCGCTTCAGTCGTCAGGCAAACAGAACGAGGCGGCCAAGACCTTCGGTCGACTGATAAAGGAGTTCCCCGAAAGCCCGCTGGCCGCCGAAAGCAGCTACCACGTCGGCGAGCACCAGTACAAGAAGGAGAAGTACCAGAAGGCGGCCATCGCCTATCACAAAGCGATGACCGAGGCGGGCAGCAGCCCGCTGGGTGAAAAGGCTACCCACAAGCTCGGCTGGGCCTACTTTCACCTCGACAAGTTCAAGGACGCACAAGAGTCGTTTGCCTACCAGCGGGCGACGTTCCCCAAGGGCTCCCTTGCCGCCGACGCTACCTTCATGGCAGCCGAATGCCTCTTCAAGCAGGGCCAGTTCCAGGAAGCATTGGACGTCTACGCCCAGGTGAAGAACCCGTCGGGCGAGAATTTCAAGGCACTCACGCTGCTTCACTCGGCCCAGGCCGCCGCGCAACTGAAGGAGTGGCAGAAGAGCCTCGACCTGCTGGCCAAGTGCGTCGAGCAATTCCCCGACTCGCCCCACATGCCCCAGTTCCTTTACGAGCAAGGCTGGGCCCAGCAGAACCTGGGCGACACGGACGGGGCGACCAAGACCTACGAGCAGGTGATCGCCAAGGTCGGCGAGGCCAAAACGAACGCCGAGGTTGCCGCCCGGGCGCAGTTCATGATTGGCGAAATCCTCTTCCAGAAGAAGAAGCACGCCGACGCCGTCAAAGCCTTCTTCAAGGTTATCTACGGATACGGATATCCCACCTGGCAAGCCAACGCCTCCTACGAAGCGGCCCGCTGCTTCGAGGTGTTGGGCAAGAAGACCCAGGCAATCAAGCTGTACCAGGAGTTGATCGAAAAGTACCCAAAGAGCGACAAGCTACCGTCCGCCAAAGAGCGTCTTGAAACGCTCGGCGGGTAACAGAGCCGCGGCGTCCTCGCCGCGAGTTACGATGCCCGACCAACACCCGCCCCGAGGACGGGGCGGCTCGAACCCTAGCAAAAGTTGCCACGTAGGATTCCATCCCCCTCCCACTATAAAGACGCCTGGAAAGACTTCCGATGAAAGCTGCCCGGATCGCGATTGCCCGGCCCAACTATTGGCCGATGCTCTTTTGGCTGACGTTGCTGGCCGTAGCCTGGTCGTTCTGCCTGATGCCCCAGCCGGCTCCGGGCCAACAGCCCGACAAGATGGACGCCGCCGCAAACAAGGCGGAGGCCGCCCTGGCCGAAGAGGAACCCGAGCAGGCGGAAGCCGACGCGACCGACGCGACCGAGGAAGTCGAGCGGATCAATATCCTCACGCTCTTGGTTCGGGGTGGCTACTTGATGTTGCCCATCGCCGCCATGTCGATCCTGGTGGTCACCTTCGGCGTGGAGCGATTCCTCGGTCTGCGTCGCTCGAAGGTTATGCCGCCGGAGCTTATCGACGGGCTGTCGAAACTGGGCGGCACGCAGGGAGGGCTCGAGCCGCGCGCCGCTTACAAGCTCTGCCAGCAGTATCCATCGACGGCCGCCTACGTGATTCGCACCATGTTGTTGAAGGTCGGCCGGCCTCACACTGAGCTAGAGCACGCCGTCTCCGAGGCCAGCGAACGCGAAGCGGCACGGCTTTACTCCAACGTCCGCTGGCTCGGTCTGGCGGCCGGCGTGTCGCCCTTGCTGGGCCTCCTGGGGACCGTATGGGGAATGATCATGGCCTTCTTCCACACGGCCAATCTGCCTACCGGCGCCAATAAGGCCGAGTTCCTGGCCAACGGAATCTACGTGGCGCTGGTCACCACGTTCGCCGGTCTGGCCGTCGCCATTCCGGCCGCCGTGCTGGCCCACTGGTTCGAAGGCCGAATTCAAGGCCTTTTCCGCGAACTGGACGAAATTCTGCTTGGCCTGATGCCTCAACTGGAACGGTTCGAGGGCCGCTTGCGAATGAGCCCCGACCAGATCAATCCATCCGAAAACAAGCCGGACGGAAAGCCCCGTTCGCATCCCACAAAAACCGGCGAGCCGCCTAAACCCGAACCGGCCGCCAACCAGAAGTAGCAGGGGAACCTAACCATGGCAGTCAAAATCGACAAGGGATCGGCGCTCGATAGCCTGAGCCTGACGCCGCTGATCGACATCGTCTTTCTCTTGCTGATCTTCTT
>CAZDHN010000346.1:0-7221 GCA_964505115.1 uncultured Planctomycetaceae bacterium | reverse complement strand
GCGACTTCCTGGCCACGATGAGCCACGAGCTGCGCACGCCGCTTAACAGCATACTTGGTTTCAGCGACGTGCTGGGTTCGATCGATGCCTTGGACGAGAAGCAGAAGCGCTACGTGGAGAACATCCGCAAGTCGGGTCGGATGCTATTGGAAATGATCAACCACATCCTCGATTTGGCCAAGATCGAGAGCGGCAAGATGGATGTTCGGCTGACCGACTTCCGCATCGAGCAGGTAGTCGGTGCCCAGTGCGACATGGCCCGACCTCTCACCGAAAAGAAGAATATCGACCTGGAAATCCAGGTTCAGCCCGACTTGCCCAAGATGCACCAGGATCAAGCCCGGGTGCAACAGATACTCAATAACCTGCTCTCCAACGCCATCAAGTTCACGCCCGAGGGCGGACGCATCTGCGTTTCCGCCGCTAGCGACGGCTTGGCCTACATGCTGCTGGAGGTGGCCGACACGGGCGTGGGTATCGCCGAAGACGACCAGCAGGTGATCTTCGAGAAGTTTCGCCAGGGTCGTGGCGAGACGTCGTCAAGTGGCGACGCGATGACTCGGGAGTACTCCGGCACCGGGTTGGGGCTATCGATCGTGAAGGAGTTGAGCAAGGTGCTCGGTGGCGAAGTCAGCGTGCGCAGCGAACTGGGCAAGGGGAGCACCTTTGCCGTTCGGCTGCCCTTGGTCCTGGAGGAGCAGCCCCGGCTCGATTCGCCGCTCTCGGACGGTTTCGAGCAGTTCACCAAGCCGCGACCCGACTTGAACCGCGAGCCTTCCGACGTGGCCTGACGGGGAGAAGTAGTCAGTTGTCAGTTATCAGTTATCAGTTATCAGTAGTCAGTAGTCAGTAGTCAGTGATTGGAGACAGTGGTTCTCGCGAGTATTTGGACTGACAACTGAGAACTGAGAACTGACAACTTCGTCCCATCTACTCGAAATCTTCCAGTTGCACGTTTTGACCGTCCTTGGAAAGCATCAGCCGGTCCCAGACGGAGTAGCGAGGCGGGCTGGCGTTGATGTTGGTGCCGCTTATGTTGACGAAATCGCTGATCCAGTGGACGCTGCCGTCGACGAACGCGATGAAGACGCCGCCGAGATGCATGCTGCGTACGGCCGCCTGACGGTTGTTGCCGTGACTGTAGTGGCAACCCATCCCCTTGCCAAGATTGCTTCGCCTTCGCTCTGATCGCCAGAACTGCCGCCAACCGCTTGCTGGATATCGATGCACGCCCAAACGTCGTCGGAGTCGGATACCGAGGCGTTCGGTCCCCGGGCGTCGCCGAACCAGCCATGTGCCCAAACGCTGCTGGGTCCGCCACCGCTGAGTGCCCAGGTGCCCCGGGCATCGAATTCGGTCAAGCCCGTGCGAATTTCAGCCAAGAGCACGGTACTGCTGGTTCCGTCGGAGACATGGGCAATTTTGATCGAGGCGTTGGCGCCCATCACGCCGCGGAAGTGTGGTTTGTCCCAATTTCGTTTCTTCTCGGCCGTACCATCCCGAGCCCAGCCCGCGCAAGCCGCCCAATGGGATGGTTCGTTGTTATGCAAGGCGTAAGCCATCATGCCCAATCCGCCATTGGCCCCATAGTTACCCCGGGCCCAGTTGTCTCCCAGCGCGGCCGTCGAGGCACGGGTGGTGCCGTTCAAGGGCGTGTCGTTATTGGAATCGCTGGGACAGAGCATCGTGGAGATTTGGGTGCCACGGCCGAGCGCGTTGACCGGATCGGTAATGTATTTGGTCAGGTCGAAGCTGTCGTAGAGCGGCTGTTGCTCCATGAACGGCAGAACCATGATAACCCAGTTCTCGCTGATTCGCTCATGCGCCGTGGGTTGATCGATCACCCTAGGGTTCGTCCCGTCGGAAGTATCCCAATGCGAGCTGGGGGGAAATATCAGGTAACTGTTATGGTAGTTGAGAATCGCCAGCGACAGTTGCTTGAGGTTGTTGCGGCACTGCATCCGTCGGGCCGTCTCGCGGGCCGCCTGTACGGCCGGCAACAACAGGGCTATCAGAATGCCGATGATGCTGATCACCACCAGCAACTCAACCAAGGTAAAACCGCGACGGCGCCGCGCGCCCGTGGCGCATGGCTTAACGATAACACGCATGCTGGTCATGCCCCTTTTTGTCGATTACCGTTTAATCGTGAAGGTGAATTCCTTCGAGCCGGAACCCACCTCCGCGGTAAGCGGCGTGGTGTCGGGACTCCGGTAGATTTGCGGTACGTCGGCAGTGGGGCTATCCATGTCGTCGAAACTCTCCACCGTAACCTTCTGCGAACCCGCGATTACGCCGTCACCGTACTTCCAGGTAGTCACCTCCGAAAACGTGCCGTCCTTGACGTTTACTTCCGCCGCGCCCGGTCGGGGATACGTTTTTTTGTCCAACGGTTCGACCCGCGGGTTGAAGGAAACCACTACCCGGGCCGCCGGAATCAACGAACCGTCTTCATAAGTAACCTTGCCGGTCACCGGGATGATATCGAAGGGAGCCCCGTCGCCGCATCCCGACACTCCCGTCAGCATCAGGCTGCCCAGCAATCCCAAGCATAGCCACATTCGCACGGAAATCATTGATTATTCCTTAGCTCTGGAGAGTCAATGTCGGAGCCGCTCCGTCCTCGGGGCGGGTATTGGTCGGGCTTCGCAACTCGCGGCGAGGACACCGCGGCTCGGATAACGCATTTCCACCACTTAGGCGACCGGCGGAAACCGGCATTTTTGGTAGCCGGATTCGCAAGAATTCGGTTCTTCGTATTGCGGCTGAATTCTTGCGAATCCAGCTACTGGTAAATCACTTCCGTCCGGTCGCCTTAGCGTATTGTCCCGTGCAACGTCGGCTCCGTCAACCAGATTCCCGGGGAACCCCCGCATTCCACATCAGCGGAGAATTGGGTATTCTGGGGAGAAGTGGAGCAGCATTGCCCGCGCCACGGATCAATAAACAGCACTCCCCCCAGCAGTGGACAGTACGGCATGAGCAGGCAGGACGAGGGTGACGGACCGGAGGTCCATCTTTATACCGATGGGGCATGTAGCGGCAACCCCGGACCGGGAGGCTGGGCTTTCGTTCTTAACCATCCGACCAGCGGCAAGGAACTCGAAGGATCCGGAGCGGAAAAGGAAACCACCAACAACCGGATGGAACTTATCGCCGTGATCCGCGGCCTGGAGGCGTTGCGACGTCCTGCCCGCGTCCGCTTGGTCTCCGACAGTATCTATGTCGGAAAGGGGCTCTCCGAGTGGTTGCCGAAATGGAAAGCCAACGGCTGGAGACGCCGTGACCGGAACGGCTGGGCCGAACTCAAAAACGAGGACCTCTGGCGAAGCCTCGACGCCCTGCTGGCCAAGCATCAAGTCGAATTCGTCCACGTTCGCGGCCATTCGGGCCATCCCGAAAACGAACGCTGCGATACCCTGGCCGTCGCCGCCTATCAGAAGTATCGTTAGTACTCGGTAACAGCCACGATGATGGGTGCCACTGCTGGCTTGTCCAGCAGTGAGAAGTACAGTCGCCGCTAAGACACTGCTGGGCAAGCCAGCAGTGGCACCCCGCGACCACCCATCAAACAAGACGTGACAAACCACTAGCCCGCGGTCCCGTGGCGCTGTTAGAATGCGCCCGATGAACGCACCCGACAAATCGCCCGATCCAAAACTGACCACGCAGGCGCAGTATCTCTCCGGCGTCGGGCCGCGCCGCGCCGAATTACTGGAAAAGCTGGGGCTTCGGACCGCGGCGGATGTGCTCTTCCTCTTCCCTCGCGATTACGAAGACCTCACCGATCTGCGCGAAATCCAGCAGCTTGAAGAGGGCAAGTTGCAGAGCGTCTGCGGCACGGTCGAGGAAATCGAACTCCGCGCGACCGGCACCGGACGTAGCCTGCTGGGTGTGTTGGTCCAATGTGAAACGGGCCACATGCGGGCGATCTGGTTCAACCAGCCGTTCATGCAGGAGAAATTCTTCCGTGGCCAGAGGCTGATGCTCTCCGGCAAGCCGAAGTTCGAGGGCATGGTCTGGCAGATGATCCACCCGAAAATCGCTCCGCTGGCCGACGAAGAAGAGCAACCAACCGGTGGAATTCTGCCCATCTATCCGCTGACCGAAGGCCTGCGCCAGTGGGAGATGCGACGCATAGTCAAGCGGACGCTGGCCTCGCACATCGAATTGCTCGACGAGGTCTTCTCCAGCCAATACCTGGAAAACCACGACCTCTGGCCGCTAGCCCGCGCGCTGCCCGAAATTCATTTCCCCAGCGACACCGAAAGTCTCTCTCGGGCGCGGCGACGGTTCGTTTACCAGGAGCTTCTCCTCCTGCAACTGGCCTTGGCGATCAAGCGTTTTCGACAAGCGGGCCACGAGGCCCCACGGCTGGAAGCCACGGCCAGGATCGACGCCCGGATTCGTCGCCTGTTTCCCTTCGACCTGACCGCCGGACAGAAACAGACCGTTGCCGAAATCTCGGCCGACATGGCCGCCCCGACGCCGATGAACCGGCTGCTTCAAGGCGACGTGGGCAGCGGTAAGACGGTGGTTGCCGTTTACGCCATGCTCTTGGCCGTGGCCCACGGCTACCAGGCCGTGATGATGGCTCCAACCGAAGTGCTCGCCCGGCAACACGCGCTTACGCTGAACAAGCTGCTGGGCTCCAGCCAGGTGCGCCAAGCGCAGCTCATTGGGGGTCTTTCCACCAAAAAGCGCCGCGAATTGCTCCAGCGGATAGCGGCCGGCGAGGCGGATATCGTGGTCGGCACCCAGGCGATCATCCAGGAAGACGTCGAGTTCGCCAAGCTGGGGCTCGTGGTTATCGACGAGCAGCACCGCTTCGGCGTTCGGCAACGGGCGACTCTCAAACAGGCCGGCCTGGCACCGCACTATCTGGTAATGACCGCTACGCCCATCCCGCGAACCGTCACCATGACGTTGTTCGGCGACCTGGACGTTTCCACCCTGCGCGACAGCCCGCCGGGCCGGCAGAAAGTGAACACCTATCCGACCGACGAGTCGAAACGCGACCGCTGGTGGCAGTTCTTCGCCAAGAAGCTACGCGAGGGACGGCAGGGATACGTCGTCGTGCCGCTGGTGGAGGAATCGGAGCAGATTGCGGTAGCCAACCTCCAGACGACGTTCGAGTCGCTGGCCAACGGTGTTTTGGAGGAATTCCGGCTCGGGCTGATCCACGGCCGCATGAGCAGCGACGAAAAAGACGCCGTGATGAACGACTTCCGCAGCGGCGAAATCCAAGTGTTGGTTTGCACGTCGGTCGTCGAGGTCGGAGTGGACGTGCCGAACGCCACGCTGATGACCATCGAGGCGGCCGAGCGGTTCGGCCTGGCGCAATTGCATCAGCTTCGCGGCCGAATCAGCCGCGGCCGCTTTCCCGGCTTCTGTGCCGTGTTCGCCGACCCTAAAACCGAGGACTCCCGGCAGCGGCTGGAAGCCATGGTCTCGACCACCGACGGTTTTCGCCTGGCCGAAATGGATTTTGCCTTGCGCGGGCCGGGCGAACTGTTTGGCACTCGGCAACACGGCCTGCCGCCCTTTCGGATCGCCGACCTGCTGCGCGACACCGACATCCTGGAAGAAGCCCGACGCGACTGTGGTCAACTAATGACCGCCGACCCGGGCCTCTCTCAGCCCGACCACCAACGCCTCCGCCGCATGATGCTGACCCGCTACGGCCAAGCCCTCGACCTGGGCGACGTGGGCTGAAAAGTAACCCAGGGTTACGCGACGTTCGTTCCATTCACGTCGCTTCACCCTGGGCTGGTATGGGGATGTCCCTTCGGGACTGGAAAAAAACAGATACGAAACAACTTATGAAATGGCGACGTAACCCCAACACCAATAAACCGCTGGCGTACCGCTTCTCCAACGCATACACTGATAGAAATTACCGCACCGCCCGACCTTCCTTAACCGAAAGGATCCGAAGATGACGAACGCATGTTTGTTGATACTCTGCGGCCTGCTTCCACTGGCGCCCGGCGGCGACGGCGAGGTGTTGTTCAGGGACGGCTTCGATACGAAGCTACAAGCCGGCTGGCAGTGGGTCCGAGAGGACAAGGACGAGTGGCGTATTCGCGACGGCCGGCTCCAGGTTCGCTCGCAGCATGGACGGATTTGGGGGGGCAACGACGCGAAGAATCTGCTGCTCTTCCGCCCCTTGAAATCGCGCAACATGGCGGCCCGGGTTAGCGTGGCTCACGAACCCAAGGAGAAATACGAGCAGGCCGGCCCGCTCTGGTACGTAGACGACGACAATTTCGTCAAGCTCATCAGCGAACAGATCGACGGAAAAATGTACGTGGTCGTCGCCCGGGAGTTGGACGGTCGGGGCAAGGTCGTCGGCAAGGTGGTGGTCCCCTCGGCGAATATACAGCTTCGGCTGATGGTGCAGTCCAACCGCGTGACCGGCCAGTGGCGACTGAAGGATACCGACGCCTGGTCCGAGTCGGGCAGTTGCGATTTCGACACCAAGGGCAGCCCCCGCTTCGGCCTCTTCACGCAGAACGGCCCCAAGGACGAATTCCGTTGGGTTCGCTTCGACGACTTCGTTATTACCGAGTTGAGCGGCGCGAGAATGTGTGTGGGAGATCGGAACCGCGGGACCGAGTGCGCGATCAGCGTTGCCGACCATGGGGCGGTGGGTGACGGCAAGACATCCTGCACGGAGGCCGTCCAAAAGGCGATCGATGATTGCGCCGCCCGGGGCGGTGGGACCGTTCGGCTGCCGGCCGGAATCTGGCTGATCGGAACCGTCTACCTGGAAAGCAACGTCACGCTGCTGATTGAGAAGGGCGCCACGCTCTTGGGTAGCCGCAAGCACGACGACTACGGCCGGTTGCGGATCTCGCCCAGCGGCTCGGGCGAGAAGAACGGCTACCGCTCGACCGCCATGCTGGCCGGCTCGGGGCTGGAAAACGTAACCATCCGCGGCGAAGGTACAATCGACGGGCAGGGCGACGCCTTCCGCGACAAGACCAAGAAACGGCCCAAGTGCATCCACCTGATCGATTGCCGCAACGTTACCGTCGAAGGCGTGCGGATGCGAAACGCCGGTAGCTGGATGCAGCATTACCGCAAGTGCGACGGACTGACGATCCGGCACATCAACGTCTTCAACCACGCGGCCTACAACAACGACGGGCTGAACGTCGACAGTTGCCGCAACGTGCTGATCGAGGACTCCCGAATCGATTCGGACGACGACGGGAT
>CAZDHN010000345.1:0-7226 GCA_964505115.1 uncultured Planctomycetaceae bacterium | reverse complement strand
GCTTTCCGCTTTCCGCTTTCCGCTTTCCGCTTTCCGCTTTCCGCTTTCCGCTTTCAGCTTTCCGCTTTCCGCTTTCCGCTTTCCCCCCCCGCCCATTTCACACGGCCCGAGCATCCAAATGTCTGAATCGACCGATCTGAAGCTAACCGACTACATCCGCGAAGTTCCCGACTTCCCCAAGCCGGGCATCCTCTACTACGACATCACGCCCCTGCTGGCGGCGCCAAAGGCGTTTCGGCAAGTCATTTCGGAGCTTGCCGACCATTACCGCAAAAAGCCGATCGACGTGATCGTGGCGGCCGAAGCGCGTGGGTTCATCTTCGCCGCGCCGTTGGCCCTGGAACTCGACGTGGCCATGGCCCCCATCCGCAAGCCGGGAAAACTGCCATACGAGACGGTCTCGTTTAGCTACGAACTGGAATATGGCACCGATACGCTGGAAATGCACGTCGACGCCGTTCGGCCCGGTGCCAACGTGCTGGTGCTGGACGACCTGCTGGCAACCGGCGGAACGGTCGAAGCCTGCTCTCAAATGGTCGAGAAGGTGGGCGGCAACGTGGTCGGCTGCGCGTTCGTCGTCGAACTGCTCGGCCTTGGCGGCGCCGCCAAGATAGCCCAACACGAGTCCTTCAGCCTGATAAAATACGAATAGCGCCCCCTGCGCTGCCACGGTGAAGGGTGCCACTGCTGGCTTGTCCAGCAGTGAGAAGTGCAATCGCCGCCAACACACTGCTGGGCAAGCCAGCAGTGGCACCCTTCCCGATCACGCCTCGCGGCCGTCCGCCTCGTCGCATATTACCTAATCGCCCTGCCCTGCCACGGATTTCCCACTATTTTTTTGCGCATGTGCTCCCGCCGCTTGCATTGCTGTCAGATCATGGCTATTTTAGAGGAGGATAATGGGGGGTAGTGTGTAGAATTTTAACCCGGCCACGCTTCGGCGGTGGCGTTTCTTTCCGCGCTAGGGAAATCCGATGCTGGTATTATCGCGAAAAGTTGGTGAGAAAATTCTCATCGGCGACAAGATCGCGGTTACCGTGGTCCGCGTTGCCCAAGGCAGCGTGCGCATCGGGGTTGAAGCGCCCGTCGAGTTGCCAATCGTTCGGGAAGAAATCAAGGACCAGCTCGAAACTCGACTTTCCGGCGAGCGACTAGCCGCGGGAAAAAGATGAGCCCCCCTGCCCTCTGACAACGCCGGCGTGGAATTACCTGCCGAGCACCGGACGCCGGGTAACTCGCATCGCGCGCGATTGGCTGACGTCGAGCAACTGGCGGTTGTCACGACTGTCCAACGAGCCGGTTCTCTTGGCATGATCGATTAGCCGGGCCAGCTTCTGCTCGGCCGGTGGATCGCCGGGTAGCGCGGCGGCCGGAGAGCGGCCCCAGATTATCCGCGTGCCCTTGTGGGTAAACAGGTCGTAGGTGTACTGCTCGCCGTGCCCGGTCCGGGAAGTGTTCGCGGGCACGATCCGCTGCAATTCCAGGCGATACCAGTCCTTGCCGAAGACCTTGGCGATTTCGGCCGCGTCCACCACCCGGACGTCACCCCAGCGCGTGCCCGCCGGCCCTAGCGGAACCGTATCGACATCGACCAGGCGCGGGTAGCGGCTGGCTTCGATTGGCGAGAAGTCGGCGCTGGGCAGCAGCACGCCCTCTTCATCCACCGGCAGCAGCCCGCCGGCAACTTGGACCATGCAGATCGGCCGCCGATAGTCCAGTTCGACGATCACCCGGGCCGGATAATGCTTACTGACACGGCGAACCTTGGCGATCCAGGCGTGCAGGGAGAAGGCGTTGGCGATCCGCTCGCTTAGCTCGTCGTCCATTAGCGATAGGGGGCCGTCCAGGCTGGCGTCGCGGAAGACCTCGGACCGAATGTCGGTGTGAACCCAGTTGGGTGGCGGCGTTATCTCGACGTTGCTTTGGGTAACCCAATATCCGTCGGAAGAGAGCACCTGCTCGCGGACCCCTCGCCACACGAGCAGCCAGCCGCCCAGGAAGACGGCCAGCATGACGGTCGCCAGCGCGACCGGACGCCCCTGCCCTTGCACGTAGGCGGCCAGCTTCTTCATCCAGCGCGGAATGCCGGCCGATTGCTTCTTCTTTCGCCTGCTTACCACCATGGTCCGCTCGTATGTCCGATGAAGGATTTAGATCTGGTTCACATCGACGCTGTTAGCCCCGTCGCCTGCGACGGGATTGAGCGGAAGCCACCCGCCAGCCGGTCGCAGGCGACCGGGCTAACCCGCGTTTGATTCACCCCAATCCGTCGCGGAGAATTTGATCGCAAAGCTGCGGCATGTCGATTCCGGCATGTCGGGCCGCCTTGGGCGCCAGGCTATGCTCGGTCAGCCCCGGCAGAGTGTTGACTTCCAGAACCCACGGCCGGGCGGCCTCGTCCAGCAGCAAGTCGACCCGAGCCAACCCCCCAGTTCCCAACGCGGCGGCCGCTTGGGCAGCCGTACGCCGCAACTCTTCGATTAGTATCGGCGGCAGGCCGGTCTGGAAGTGATACTCGATCAGGGTGCTGGAATATTTTGACCGATAGTCGAAGATTTCCTCCCGACCGGATATCTCTAACAACGGCAACGGCTCGCCCCGAAACACGCTGACGGTGAACTCCCGGCCCTCGATCAGCCGTTCGGCCAGCACCAGCGGTCCAAAGCGCGCACTTTGGGCAACCCGGCCGGAAAGCTCCTCGGCTGATCGGACAACTTCAACCCCCAGGCTGGAGCCCTGGCCAACGGGTTTGACCACCAAGGGGAAGCCCAAATGTTGGACGCGACCGATCATCCGTTCGGCCGCCTGACGAGGATCCAGGAGCACGTAATCGGGCGTGGGAATGCCGGCTTCTAGAAAGACGGCCTTTGCGGCCGACTTGCTCATGGCCAATTGCGACGCCTCCGGCCCGCTGCCCGTGTAGCCGACACCGAGCCGCTCCAGGCGACTCTGCACGCGGCCGTCTTCACCCGACCCGCCGTGCAGGGCCAGAAAGCAGCCGTCGAATCGCTCCCAGCGGATCGAGTCGAGATCGCAGCGGCTCGGGTCGACCAGCTCGACCTGGTGACCGGCCTGCCGCAGCCACTTGGCCACGCAACTCCCGCTGGCCAGGCTGACAGCCCGTTCGGCCGAGTCGCCCCCGGCCAACACGGCCACGCGAAACGCACTGCCGGGCTTCCTGCCCATGGGTTTCCTTCCAGGGATCTATCGTTGACGCGACACCTATAAAGCCGCGACCGTTGGTCGCGCACGGAACGAAAGGCACGCGGTTTTCTCAAACTCTCGGCGCGACCACCGGTCGCGGCTTTATATGAGCGATGTCACAACTCTCACCAGATTTCCAGTTCGAGTTCGAGTTGCACGCCCAGTCGCTCGTGAACCTGCGCGCGGATCAGGTCGATCAGCCGCAGGACGTCGTTGCTGGTGCATTCGGGCTCGGCGACGATGAAGTTGGCGTGCCGATCGCTGACCAACGCTCCACCGATGCGGGTGCCCTTCAGGCCGGCTTCGTCGATCAACTCGCCGGCGCTCATTCCGCGAGGGTTCCTGAACGTGCATCCGGCACACTGATGGCCCATCGGCTGGCTCGCCTTGCGAACGATCCAGTGCTTTTGCAGTCGGCGCGACAATTCGAGCGGGTCGTCTTCCTCCAGTTGGAACTTCGCGCTGATGATAGCCAGATCGTCCAGGCTGCTTTGCCGATAGGAGAAATCCAGATCCTCGCGTCCGTGTTCGACCATCTCGCCCGAATGAGTTATGCAGGTTGCCTGAACGGTCCACTGCCCGATATCGCCGCCGTGCGTGCCGGCGTTTCCGTGCACGGCCCCGCCGATGCTACCGGGTATGGCGACCAGTACTTCGAGCCCCGCCAGTCCTTCGTGTACCGCCGTGGTAACCACCCGACCCAATCGGGCACCGCCGCCCGCGCTGATCGTCTGTCCTTCCACCTTGATTTGGCGGAACTCGGGTGAGGTGAGCGAGACGACCATTCCGGAGACCCCCTCGTCGCGAACCAGCAGATTCGATCCGCGCCCCAGCACCCGCACGGGCACGTCTTCCTCACGGCACCGCTTAACCAGGGCGATCAGTTCATCGATAGTGCGTGGCTCGGAGAAATACTGGGCCGGGCCGCCCAAATGGAACCAGGTGTGCATGCCCAGCGGTTCGCCTTCCCGCACAACCTTCTCAAATCCGCTCGTCAATCCCATGATATAGCTTCCGTATGTCGCCCGCTCCCATGGTCACTAGTACGTCACCCGGCAGCAGACAGGTTTCAAGTAGTTGAACAATACTCTCGGTGTCGTGTACGTCGGCAACTTCGCTGCCACCCAGGCCGACCAGTCGGGCCAGATCGGCGGCCGCCACTTCACCGGGACGGGGCCCCGGCTCCCGGGCGCGGAAGATATCGGCGACCACCACCATGTCGGCATTGTGAAGGCTGGCGGCCAATTCGTCCAGTAAGCGCTCCGTCCGGCAGACCTGATGGGGTTGAAATACGCAGCAAATTCTACCTTCCGGGTACATTTCCCGCATCGTGTCGAGCGTTGCCGACACTTCGGTCGGGTGGTGAGCGTAGTCGTCCAGCAGCGGCACTCCACGCCAACAGCCGAGCGACTCCAAGCGGCGATGCAGTCCGGCGAAACGTCCCAAGGCTCGCCCGATTCGATCCGGCCCCACGCCACACGACCAACCCAAGGCGGCCGCCGCCAACGCGTTGAGCACGTTGTGCCGGCCGGGCACCTTCAAGCGTACCCGGCAGAACGGTCGGCCGCGATGCCTAATCTGGAAATCGTACCTGCCCAGCCGGCAGCGCAACCCGACAGCCGACCAATCGCCGTGCTCGTCCAGCCCGAAGGTCTCGGTCCGGCAGCCGGCTTCCGCCGCGACGCGCCGAGTGGTTTGGCAATCGTGCCGTGCGATAAGCAGGCCGTCATCGGGTATCGATCTGGCCAGCCGCGCGAAGGCCCGTTCCAATGCGGCGGGTGAATCATAACAGTCGAAATGGTCCGGCTCGATACCCAGGATTACCGCCCGTTGGGGTCGCAGGTGGAGGAAATTCGCGCGATACTCGCAGGCCTCGACCAGCATATGTTTTCCCCGGCCGGCCCTACCACCCGAAGCTTGCCCCAAGCCGGTTGCGCCCAAAACGACCGTCGGATCCAAGCCGGCCCCAACCAGTATGTCGGACGCCATGGCGGTGGTGGTCGACTTGCCGTGCGTGCCGGCCACGGCCAGCCCTCGCCTGGCGGTCATCATCCGGCCGAGCATCTCGAAGTAGCTCAGCCGCTCGATTCCCCGCTCGGCTGCCCGACACAACTCCGGATTGTCGGCCGGGACCGCATCGCTATGAACGACCATGTCGGCCGTGGGCGGGAGGTTGTCGGCATCGTGGTGGGCGGCCAATCGGACACCGGTCGCCGCCAGATGTGTCAAGTCGGCGGCCGCCGGGTCGGAACCGCTCAACTTCCAGCCCAATCCCAGCAGCACGTCGGCCAGTGAGCGCATGCCGGAGCCGGCAATGCCCACCAGATGCGCGCGGCCCGGCACGGTCGCCCGACCCACAACGGGCCGGATGTTCTGGAATGTATGAGCCAGGCTGGTCACGCCGATCCGTCCTCCAAGGCGAAAAGGTCCGTTTTCCCGCCGGGATAATACGTGGACCGGGCCGGCGGGTCAATGCAAAGCCGCTCAGGCGGCGCTCGGCTCTGGGCCGTTCCACTGCAAAGGGTAGCTGGATTCGCAAGAATTCAGATGCAAAGGGTAGCTGGATTCGCAAGAATTCAGATAGGTTGCCACCCGGGGCTGAATTCTTGCGAATCCAGCTACAAAGCCGCTTAGGCGGCGGTCGGCAGGGGGTATGGTACGCCGGTGGCCAGATCGACGACCATGTCGGCCACGTCGCTTGCGGCGTCGGGTCGGGCCGATCGGCCCATGGCCGACGACATCCGGGCCCTACGCCCGGAATCGGCCAGCAGTTCGTCCAGAAGGCCGGCCAGATGGTTGTCCAGCCGTCCGGCCATCTGCCGCGAATCGACCGTAACCGCCGCCCCGGCCGAGTGGAAGAGATCGGCGTTGGCTCGTTGGTGATCGGCGGCCGCGTGGGGATATGGCAGCAGCACGGCGGGCAGGGCCGCGGCGGCCAGTTCGGCCAATGTCGTGCCTCCCGCCCGACCCACGCACAGCCCGGCCGTTGAAAGCAGGCCCGGCATGTCGGTCACGAAGGGCACCACGGCGGCCTCCAGCCCGAACTTCTCGTACAGCTTTCTGGTCGATTGCAGGTCGTTCTCGCCCGACTGGTGGACGATTTGCCAGCCGGCCAGCCGGGGTCTGATTTTGTACAGCGCCCGGGGCACCTCTTGGTTCAGCGATCGGGCCCCACTGCTGCCGCCGAGCACCAGGAGTTGTCGTCGGGCAGCCGTCTCGGCCGGCGTGGCAGGGCAAAAACCCGCCCGGACAGGATTGCCCGTGTACTGAACGTTACACCGCGACTTCAGCCGCGATCGGGTCTGCTCGAAGGCCGTACAGACGCAAGCAGCCGACCGGGCCAGCCATCGGGTCGCCTTGCCCGGCACGACGTTCTGCTCCAAGAGCATCAACGGCCGCCGTCGCCGCGCCGCGGCCCGGGCGGTGGGTACGCTGACGTATCCCCCCAGCCCGACGACGGCCGAGACGGCCTCCTCGTCGAGGAATCGTCCGGCGACCAGTTGCCCGGCCAGATTCTCCACGATCGACAGCACGGCCCGATGCGGCTGACGCGAGAGCGGCCGGCAGGGCAGGGCCAGGTACTCGAACCCGGCGTCCGACACCTCGCGCCACTCGAACCGCTTCCCACTGCCCAGGAAGGTGATCCGCGTGGAAGGCATCCGCTCGGCCAACAGCCGGGCGACCGCCAGGCCGGGAAACAGATGTCCCCCCGTCCCACCGCCGGCAAACGCAATGTGAAGAGGATTATTTGGCATTGATATTGGATTCTGACAACTTGGTGGCCAGCAGTTTGGGTGCCACTGCTGGCTTGCCCAGCAGTGTTTTTGTGGGAATGCATGCTTCGCACTGCTGGACAAGCCAGCAGTGGCACCCAACACCATGTTTTGCATCGACCGACGCCGTCGAATTCGTACCAGCGGTTGGCGGCCGGTGCTCGCGGACGTTGAGTTTCAGACAGGCCATGCCCAGGATGGCGCAAACGGCCGAAGCGATCCAGAAGCGGACGGTGATCCGGCTTTCGG
>CAZDHN010000344.1:3615-7234 GCA_964505115.1 uncultured Planctomycetaceae bacterium | reverse complement strand
ATGTGCTAGCGTCCAATTAAGCTTGCCGAAAAAATCGCTGGGCTTGCCCCGGTGGCTTGTTGGTTTGGAAACTACAACGGCCAGCCCTCGCGATCCTCCTTCTTTCCCGTCCTCTTCGCCTACGGCGAAGAGGACGGGAAGGAAGGAGAGGGAGAAATTATGTGGCCCGTCGATTAGTTGCCAAACCAACAAGCCACCGGCACGGGACCGGTGGGGAAAAAGCCGGTTTAATTTTCACCACGCCAACCTTTCACACCGACCGTTTTCGTGACATAGAGTTTAGGTAGAAGAACGCGATGTGGCGGCGGTGCATGTGCGCGCCAGGCTATCGCAAGAACCGCTCGCATTGACAGGATCAGTATCATGTACCCGGTAATTCCCCCGGAAATGGTTAACGGCGCTGTCCAATTGGCAGTCTATTTCGTGACTGCCGTCGCGGCGTTGCTCAGCCTGATAATGACCGCCCGCGTATAAAGCCGCGACCGGTGGTCGCGCTCGGCGATTCGGAAAAACCGTGTGATTTACGGGGCGCGACCACCGGTCGCGGCTTTATAAGACAGGAGATCGAACTGATGTTGAGTAGTTTTGCCCATACTTTGGCTGACAATTGGCACATTTGGTTTGTCAGCATCGTACTGGTGGTGGCGGCAATAATAGACGGCCGTGAGTTGAAGGTACCCAACTGGATCACCTTCCCCATGGTAATTAGCGGCTGGATATATAGCACGATCTACTTTGGATTGCCGGGCCTCGGCTGGAGCCTCGTGGGGACCGGCGTTGGTCTGGCCCTGCTCCTGCCCGCCTACGCCATCGGAGGCATGGGCGCCGGAGACGTCAAATTGCTGGCCGGCGTCGGCGCCTGGGTTTGGGGAAGCGTCACCTTTTACGCCTTCTGCGTGTCGGCCATCGTCGGCGGTTTTATCGCCCTGGGGATGATTGTCTATCAGCGGAAATTGCAGCATCACGGCGTGCAGTTTCGGGCGATTCTCACCGAGATACTCGTGGTTCGTAACCCGAACCAACTTTCGGTGATGGCCGCCGATCGCAAGAGTACCATGATGTTACTGCCATACGGTATTCCGATTGCCATTGGCACAATTGCCTACTTCGCCTTTGCGGGAATGTTACTATGAGCACTCCGAGAGCCCCCAACGCTGGCAACTTTCCGCAGCCCCCCCGTCTGACCGAGGTATCACTTATCAACGGCCAGGCCCCGATCCGCAAGGAAAGCGGGTTCAAGCTGGAGAAGGTTTGGCGATCGTGCCGAAGAAACCGATTAGGCGCGGCAGCCGTCGAGTTCGCTATCGTTGCGCCAATTTTTTTCCTGATGATTTTCGGAATGGTAGAGTTCGGACGGATGGTCATGGTCCAGCAGATTATCACCAATGCATCGCGAGAAGGTGCCAGAATGGCAGTCCTCGACGGGGCCACGACCAGCGAGGTTGCCACCTCGATTGGGACATATTTGTCGAATGCGTCGATCAGCAATGCTACCCCGACTGTAACGATTGTGCCGGATCCTCCCAGTTCGGCCAGCTACGGAGCCCCGGTTACCGTTTCCGTTTCCGTACCTTTCAGTCAAGTGAGTTGGCTCCCTTCGCCAATGTTCTTAGGTGGGAAGACTTTGTCGGCTAGCACGGTTATGCGCCGAGAAACGGTTCAGTAGGTTAGGAAAAGCTCATGCGAGCTAAATCACTTATATTGTTGGTTTTGGCGCTCGGCTGCGGGCTGATAGCGTCGATCGGTATTACGCAGGTTATGGGCAAGCGTAATGCAACGCCGGCTGCGCCCACTGGAGAGACCGAAGCGATCTTCGTCGCCATGCAAGACATTTCGCTTGGGGAACCACTCTCTTCGCAGGTGCTCAAGTTGGAACAATGGCCCAAAGACAAAGTGCCCGAGGGCGCACTGACGAACATTCAGGATGTTGAAGGCCGCCGCACCCGGACAAAACTCTATTCGGGCGAGCCCATTCTGGAGAACAAGCTCTTCAGCAAGGGAACCAGCGAACAGGGCGCCACCGCCTTGATACCCAAGGGATATCGAGTGGTCGGCGTCAAGGTCGACTCCGTCAGCGGCGGCAGCAGCATGATTCTGCCCGGCGACCGGGTGGACGTTCTGGTTCATTTGCGCCGCAACCCGGCCGCCGGAGTGCTGGAAACCAGCACGCAAACGATACTACAAGACGTCAAGATATTTGCGGTCAACGACCAGTACGGCCTCGACGTGGATGAGGACGACGGGAAATCGATCAATGCGAAGACGATTTCGCTCCTGGTTACACCCTCGCAGGCTGAAAAGGTGATGCTGGCCAGTCAGTTGGGACAAATCCAACTCATAATGCGCAGCCCCGAAGACGACGAGCAGGTCGACGTGAAAGGCATGTCGCCCCAGGAGTTGTTTGGCACGTCCGGAAGCAACCGGGATGCGGAAAAGCTGATGCCGGACATCGCGGGCAAGTCGGGCGACGGTTCGACCGGACCGCCCGGATTCCTCGATTTCCTCAAGAAGAAGCAGGCCGAAGGCTCTGGCGGCAATCTGGCGACGGCCGAAGAAAGACAATCGCCCCCAAAGGCCGACGTCTGGCCCATGCGGATCATGCAGGGCACCGATGTCAACGAAGTGGTTTTGGAGTCGTCCGGCAAGGGGTCGGGGAACCAGTTCTGGTGGTCAACGAATTCCGCCCCGAGCAACTTGCCGACATACGAACCGGCAACTAACATGACGCCTCCGCCCAACGACGGCACGGACCAGTCGCCGACCGACACCGACAGCAAGGACGACACCGACAGCAAGGACGACACCGACAGCAAGGACGACACGGCTCAGCAACCCAAACGGCAGAACGACAGCGATACCGCACGCCAATAGCCGACACAATGGCGACCAGACCGTGTAGGTTATGCTTTAGCATAACGCATTGCGACAAGACGTCATGCTGAAGCATAACCTACGACTACGATTACGATTACGATTACCTGGTTCCGACGACTGCCGGGCAGGTCGATGAACAAGGACGTTTATCGACACGGAAGTACAAATTCAGGGCATTGCAAGGAAGTTCAAGGATGACGAGCCATGCACTCCGGGGGCGTTGCGCCCCAGTTCTGGCCATTCTGGTCGCGGTTCTATTGGTCGGCGGCACTCTGCCGGCACGAGCCCAGGTTGCGGACCAGCCCAAGCCGGACCAACCCGAGACGCGGCGGTACGAACCGCTCCAGAAGGAATCGATCGTCCGTAAGATCCGTAATGCGAACGAGCGGATGGAGATGACGGTCAACACGAGCCGCATCTTCAAACTCGACAAGAGGATCCCGCAAGCGCAAGCCAACAATCCCGACGTGCTCGAGTTGACACCCCTTTCGCCAACCGAGATTCAGGTTTTCGCCAAGGCCGCCGGCGTAACACAGGTCAATCTGTGGGATGAGGACAAGAAGATATACACGGTCGACGTGATCGTCTACGCCGACGCCCAGGAGCTTATCATGCTCCTGAAATCGGAGTTCCCCAGCGCCGCGCTTCGGGTCAAGCCGATGGCGAGCGGGGTATTGATTTCCGGTTACGTGGACCAGCCGAACCACGTCAGCCAAATCGTGCAGATCGCCGAGGAGTTCTATCC
>CAZDHN010000344.1:0-3515 GCA_964505115.1 uncultured Planctomycetaceae bacterium | reverse complement strand
TGGACCAGCCGAACCACGTCAGCCAAATCGTGCAGATCGCCGAGGAGTTCTATCCAAAGGTGCTCAACCATATCACCGTCAGCGGCGTTCATCAGGTGCTGCTGCACGTGAAGATCATGGAGGTCTCGCGGAGCAAGATGCGAGCGTTGGGGTTCGATTTCGCCAACCTCAGTGCCGAGAACATGATTGCCACGGGGGTCAGTGGCCTTCTGGCTGCGGCGTCGGCGGGCACGGCTGGAGGCTCGGCCGGGAGCACCGCTGGGAGCACCGCTGCGAGCAGCGCTGGGAATGTGCTTACAGATGTGACTAGTACATTTCCGAAGACAACCGGTTTGACCAATACCCTCACGAACAGCGCGACCAGTGGCATGAGCAGTAGCATGACCAGTGGCATGGCCAGTAGTGCAAGCGGTTCAATCGTTACTTCTCCCAATGCCACGTTAAGTTTCAATGTGATCAACGGGAGCGAGGCATTTTTCGGCGTGCTGGAAGCAATGCGGCACGACCAACTCCTGAAAATAATGGCCGAGCCGACGCTGGTCACCGTCAGCGGCCGGCCCGCCTCCTTCAACTCCGGCGGCGAGTTCCCCATCCTAATCCCCCAGAGCTTGGGGACCGTGTCGGTCAAGTACAAGAAGTATGGCACGCAAGTTGATTTCGTGCCGATCGTGCTGGGTAACGGACGGCTTCGCTTGGAAGTTCGACCCCGGGTGAGCGAGATCGACCCGACGCTCAGCGTTGAACTGGATAATTCCTCGATACCTGCCCTGAAGGTACGGGAGGTAGAGACGGGCGTGGAGATGCAGGCCGGCCAGACTCTGGCAATCGCCGGGTTGGTATTTTCCAAGACCGAGGCCCAGCGGAGGGGACTTCCTTGGGCCGGCGACTTGCCCTGGATTGGCGTTCTGTTCCGGCGCACCGAGGAACAAAACAACGAGGTCGAACTCTTGATTCTGGTCACGCCCGAGATTGTCGACGGAATGGACCCCTGCCAGGTTCCGCCCTGTGGACCGGGCATGGCGACCACGGCCCCGACAGACGTGGAGTTGGGTCTGAAGGGCCACATCGAGGTCCCCAACTGCGCCACGATGGGCGGGCAAGCCAGTTACGCGGACGCGACGACCGGCCCAATCGGCCAATTCGGTCCGAGCCAGACGCCGGTCGGCGGCGACCCGATGATTCTCAGAGAGATGGAGCCGATTCCGGCACCCAAGACGGGTACACCCGAGGCGCCACGCCCGGCAACGCCGGCCGGGGACCAGTCGGCTCGGAGAAGTCCCGGCTCGACGGCCACGGTCGCCCGAGCCGCCCCGTCGGCCAGGCCACACAACCGCTCCAACCGTCAAACCGTGCCGCAAAACTCCCAAACGGCTCGGAATAAGGAACTCCCCGGCTTCATCGGGCCGATCGGCTACGATGCCGTGAAGTAGGGTTAGTAAACGCTTTCCGACCGAAGGTCAGCGGGCAGGCTGCGCTTGGGGGCGGCGGAAAGCGATTTTCGCGCCTGTTCAATACAAAGCCGCGACCGGTGGTCGCGGTGAACGGCGGGAAAACCGCAGCGATTTCGTAGCCGGGTTCGCAAAAATTCGGTTCTTCGCGTCACTGCTGAATTCTTGCGAATCCAGCTACGGCAGACGCGACCACCGGTCGCGGCTTTATGACACTTGGACGGCAATACTACCATGAGCAACGTCCTACGGCTAGCCATCGTCGACCCCAACGACGCGACGCGCGACGCGCTGAAATCGATGTTGTTGGGGATGGAGATGATTTGGCTGGAAGCCGAGTGCTCGCGATACGAGTTCTTCGCGGACGTAGTTGCCCAGACCAGCCCCGACATCGGTCTGGTGGCCATGGACCGCAATCCGGAGCAGGCCCTGGAGTTGGTCTCCAAGCTGTCGGAGTTGTCGCCCGAGTGTTCCGTGCTGGTTGTCAGTTCCTCCAGCGACGGGAACCTGATTCTTCAAGCGATGCGGGCCGGGGCAAAAGAGTTTCTTGCGCAACCGGTGCGGATCGAGGAGTTGCTGGCCTCTCTGGGACGCATCAGCGAGCGGCGCTTGGGCCGATCCGACAAACCCCGGGGTTGCCAGGTCATTGCCGTGGCCGGATCAATTGGAGGGGTGGGTACCACTAGCATTGCGGTGAACCTGGGCTGCGCGTTGGCTCAGAATGAAGCCAACTCGGTGGCCTTGGTCGACCTGGACCTCTGCCTGGGCGACGCCGACGTCTTCCTGGATACCATCCCGGACTACACGCTGGTGGACGTGGCCCAAAACGTCACCCGGCTCGACTTCACTCTGCTGAAACGTTCTCTGACCAGGCATTCTTCCGGCTTGTTCCTGCTGCCACGACCCGTGCAGTTGGAGGACATCTCGCTGATTACTCCGGAAGATCTGCAACGGGTGATCGGTTTGCTGAAGGCGACGTTCACGCATCTGGTGCTCGACTTGTCGAAGAGCTACAGCCCGATCGACCTGATCGCCCTGGAGATGGCCAACCACATACTGCTGGTAACGCAACTCGATTTACCCTGCCTGCGGAACGTGGTCAGGCTGATGATGTCGTTTGGCGAAATGGAAGGTATTGCCGAGAAGATCAAGATAATTGTCAATCGGGCCGGCTTGGAGAACGGGCAGATCACGCTGAAGAAGGCGCGGGACACGATCGGCAAAGAGATATTCTGGCAGTTACCCAACGATTACCGCACGATGATCGAGGTTCGCAACAACGGCATGCCGTTGATCGAGCAGGCACCAAAGGCCGCCATCACCCAGTCGATCATGGCTTTGGCCGAAGCAATTTCGACGGACCAGAAGGTCGCGGCACCGGAAATCGAGTCCCCCAAGCAGGGCATCGGCCGCATCTTCAATTTCTGGCCCGCCAAGACCGGCAAGTAGTCCCCGCCGCTTTCTGCCTCCTCCCCTTCGCTCCGCTCCCGTCGATCTTGGCATCATCGACTCTTCCGTTCCTGCTTTCTGTCCCGGTAACCGTTCACGGGGTTGTCCCACTTTTTGATGCCACTCGGATCTCTCGGGTGAAAGGGAGGCAGGGGAAAAGGAAAAATGGAAAAAAGGGAAAGCAGCGGGGTAAATTGTCGAAGACGCTGAAGTGGCTTGGTTCTTACCCCGATTTCTTCAGGAGATTGGAACCTCGGAACAACGCTTTCCCCTTTTCCCACTTCTCCCTTTCTCCTTCCTTTGTTATCTCTTCAGCCGAATGAAGCAAACCACGGATTTCACGGATAACACGGATATGTTGATAGGCTCGCAATCGTGACGCTAGCGTTGTTTTCTCCGTAGTACAAACTCGTGAAAGCTTGTTGCCTCGGCGCCCTCAAACACTTGACCAAGCTATTCTGACGCGACACCTATTGACCCTTGTATAGCCAATGATCGAGGGCGAAGCCCGGTTCCCCGGCGGAACCCCCCTTGATCCGCGCATTGACTATGCAAAGATCAATAAGAATCATTTTCGAGAATTTATCCTGTCAATCTTGTTAATCCTGTCTATTAGCT
>CAZDHN010000343.1:0-7254 GCA_964505115.1 uncultured Planctomycetaceae bacterium | reverse complement strand
CGGAGGGCAAGGGAGTCGAACCCTCAACCGGTTGCCCGGCACCTGATTTCGAGTCAGGCTGCTAACCAATTCGCATACCCTCCGGCCGCATCCAAATAATGTACCTTCCGGCTGCCGGTCTGACAAGAACCGCCTATTGCTAGCTGCACCCGCAACCCAAGGGAACTGGGAAACACGCGCCCACGGTGCGCGCATGTTGCGGCGTAAGACTCTAACCCGCATTTCTCACCAGCCATCTACTGCGAGGCCGGAAGTCCAGCCGTGGCTTCGTCGTGCGGCACGATTCCTCCTCACCGTATTCACCAATACGCCTACGGACGAATCGCTTGCACTCCTTGCCACGACAGAACTTACGACCTCTCATAACGATGTTGGTGAGAAATACGGGCTAAACCCCGCTGGTGAGCGGGAAAGCTGCTTGCTTTGGTCGGTGATGTAACCTACTTTTGCTAGACAGATAACGCTTCCGAGGCTGCGGCAAATGGGCCGGTTCTAAGGGATAGTCGGGTTTTCGACGATCATTCGAGCCGTTCCAGTCGGCGGCGAAGTTACATCCACCACGGCCGATTGGGCAGGCCGTCGAAAAACAGACCTTCCACGGAGTTCGATTGGCTATGGATCGACTCGAATTGAAACGGGCGCAAGTCGCCAAAACGCTTGGCGAAATGAATTATCTCGACAACAGTTGCCTTGGCAACGGGGATGAATTGCTGGTCGGACAGTTGATGACGACCTTGCCAAGCTGCATTCCGCCCGAAACCACCGCCTGGGATCTGATTGGGCTGATCCACGCCAAGCGGTTTCGTCACGTGCTGGTCACTGCCGGACAAAATCGGCTTGTTGGCGTGATCAGCGACCGGGACGTGATCCGTTGCCTGGGGCCCGAGAAACACCCCAGCCGCGATTCGCTCACCCGAATCACGGCCGCCGATATTATGAGCACCGATCTGGTCACGGTTTGGCCTAACACGCCGCTGAGGCGGGCGGCCGTGCTGATGATCGACGAGGGGATCAGTTGCCTGCCCGTATTGGCCGACAGCACGCTGGTCGGGATCATTACCAACACCGATCTGCACGTGGTACTGCAAATACTGCTAGAAACCGCAGGGCGGTCATCGTCGGAAGAATCGATCGTCGCCGCCGCTTCCAGCCCGCAAAACTGATCCAACCGGTCTATTCTGGGCCGTCTCGCCGTACGTTGGTAGCGAGCTTGGCTGACGTGCCTGATATGCCGATTCTTGCGGATGCTACCTGTGTGTGGGTAGCGGAAGATTGGCTCGGCGGCGGGCAACCGGCGAGCCGATATCATCGGTTAGCCCGAAGGGTTAGGGATTAGGGACGAGGGCCGAGCGGAGCACCATCGGCGAACTTCTCATCTCGCCTCTCACCCCTAACCCCTGGTCTGATAGCCAAGAAGCAATCGGGTTGTTTCCGAGGAACTTCGCTGGCAGAGGAACTCCCCCCCGATGAATAAAGACACCTTCCGAATTGTAACCCGAGGTATCGACGGTCAGATTCGCATCCGCGATTACCCCGACCAGGAATCGCTGCTGAAGCGGCACACGAAGGTCGGCGTGGACGATTGCAGCACCGATTTGGAGTTGCGCGGTCTGCCGGTATTCCGCGGTCTGATCGGCCCCATTCCGGAGGGCGTCAACATCATTCGTTACGAATCGCCCGAGGTCTTCGAAACGCTCACCAAGCAGTGGAGCGTGGCCAAGCCGGCCCGTCGCACGCGACGACGCACGCAAGCGGCGAACTGAACATTGGCGGGTTGGGAGTTCAATAGTCGCGGAAGGGGCCTCGCGGTTCGGCTTCGTCCATTCGTTTGGTCCAAGCGGCGAATTTGTCTTTGAGCATTTGCAGGATCTCCGGTTTTTCTTTGGAGAGATCGTGCTTCTCACCGATGTCGGCCGAGAGGTCGAACAGTCCACTGCCCCTGGCCGAATCGACCCACTTCCAGTTACCCACCCTGGCTGCCCGATCGCCGCGACGCTGCCAGAACATCTCCTTGCGCTGCGACTTGGTCTTGCCGGCCAGCACTGGCATCATGTCGAACCCGTCGAGCACGACGCCGGACGGTTGTTCCGCGCCGACCAGTTTTAATACCGTGGGGAATATCTCCAGCGAAGTGAGGAACTCCGTGCAAACGGAACCCGGCGGGATGCGACCCGGTAGCCGCGCCAGGCAAGGCACGCGGATGCCGCCCTCGAACATCTGACCTTTGTGGCCGCGCAAGGGGGAGTTGTCGGCCCCGCCGCTGCCGCCGTTGTCGGAGAAGAAGATCACCAGCGTGTTGTCGGCCAGTTCGTACTTGTCCAACAGATCGAGCAACTCGCCGATAGCGTCGTCCATGCAGGTGACCGCCCCCAGATACCGCAGCTTGCGTGCCTCGCGGGTGGCGACCATCGCCTTCTTGCCGTATCGCGTCCGCGGAATCAGTCCCTCGCTTAGCTCGGGGTACATCTTCTTGTACTTCTCGGGAGCCTGGGCGGCGGAGCGGATGTCGGGATCCAGGTTCGATGCGCCGTGTGGCGCGTTGAAGGGAACGTAGAGGAAGAACGGACGCCGCTGGTTCGCTTTGAGATATCGCACGGCTTCCCGTTGGAAGAGATACGTGCAGTAGGTGCCCTTGTCCTCTTCCGTCGCCCGGTTGTCGCGGAACATCGATGGCACGCCGTATCGTTCGTGCGTGTAGTAGTCGATGCCCGTGTTGGCGAAGCCGTAGAACTCGTCGAACCCGCGGGCCAGCGGCAGGAATCGCCGGTGGACGCCCAGGTCCCACTTGCCGAAGATGCCGCTGGTGTATCCGTCCTTCTTAAGCACGGCGGGCAGCAGCATCTCGCGGGTATCCATGCCGCCGATCCGCTCGAAAGTGCAGGCGTATTCGGGCGCCGTGTATTTCTTACCGTAGTCGGGCGCCTCGTTGCGGATCATGTCGTAGATGCCGTTGCGTTGCGGATAGCGGCCCGTTAGCAGGCTGCCGCGCGAGGGCGTGCAAGCGGGCCAGGTCACGTAGAAGTTCGTCAGCCGCGCGCCACCGGCGGCCAGCCGGTCGAGATGCGGCGTCTTCACCTGCTCGCTGCCGAAGCAGCCCAGGTCGTGGTAACCCTGGTCGTCGGAAACGATAATCAGCACGTTCGGCCGCCGGGCCGCCATGCAGTGCGACGCGGCCATAAAGACAATCAGAATGCCGGCAATTAACGCTTTCATCTTCGATGTACTCCTTGCGTGCGGTAGGACGAAACGGCGGGACCACCAAGCAACCCCACTGTACAACGCTCGTGCCGATGGCACAACCATCGGCCCCCTCGTTACGATGCTTCGCGTCGTAACGCACGCCCGGCCGCTTTGCGGTCCTGTGTCGGAGGAACCGCCGAATTCTGCTCGAGTGACGGGGAAGCATGGGCAGGAGGAGTTTTTATAGGCATCCTTCAGCCGCTCAATAATTCCAAAGGCTTCCCGCCGTTAGGTTTACGTCCGAACCCGTCGGGCAACAGCAGGCCGTTTCGAGGTCGATTTCCGCTCGTAACCCCTTACCACAAAACGGCTTTGGATTTTTGGACGGCCTTTGGTTCATCAATTTGGAAAAGCCTCGGCTGGAAGCCTTTCTTACGCGCGTTTCAGTTTTCAAAGATCGAACGACGGCCCAACGCCGCATGGTATACAACTGTATCAGATCGGCGCCGAATTTCAAGCGCAACTTTTGGCCAGCACGATACCGGCCAGCAGGCCGGGCAGGGCCAGCGACAGCGTGATCGTGGCGAAAGCGACGCCATTTCGTGGCCCATGAATGTTTCGCCGACGACGAGAAGGAGAGCAAGCCGGTCGATGGCAACGCGGCCGTGGCCGTGTTGGACATCGGCGGTGATTCAACCAGCGTAGTCGTCAGTTCGCCCGGTCCCGTTTGGTTCCGCGTCAACCGGCTGGGAGGCATCAGCTTCACGAAGGCGCTGGTGCGGGAGTTGAACCTGACCTTTGCCCAGGCGGAGCAGCAGAAACGAGTGCCGGCGGAGACACATCGAGCACACGAGCTTGAAGCCGCCTTCAAGCCGGTCCTATTGATCTTTGCATAGTCAAGGAACTCGAAGTCTCGTTCGCCTCGCTTGCCAAGCAGGCGGAACAACAGAACATCCAGGAAATACTGGGCGTCGGTGGCGGCTTCCAGTTGCACGGCCTGCTCAGGTATTTGCGCCTGGGCCGATGAGCCGTGGCACGGGTTCACTCGCCCTCGCCGTGGCGGATGATCTTGCCGTCGACCAGATAGATCACGTCTTCGGCGATGTTGGTGGTCAGATCGGCGATCCGTTCGAGATTACGGGAGACGGCCAGCAACAGCAGTAGGCCCTTTGTGCGAGCGGGATCGGCGGCGATTAGCTTCTCGGCCTGACGGCGGATATCGCGTTTCATGCGGTCGATCTCGTCGTCGCGACCGCAGACATCGTTAGCGAGGGTTGTGTCCAAGTCGACCAGGGAGTCGAGACTGTCGCGGAGCATCGCCTGGGTCTTCTCCGACATGCCCGCCAGATCGAAGGGGACCGGCATGGGCGGTCTGGCGGCCAGTGTTTTGGCCTTCTGCGCGATATTCACCGCCAGATCGCCGATGCGTTCCAGGTCGTTGTTGATCTTCAGCACGGCCACTATGAATCGCAAATCGACGGCCACCAGCGGCGCCCAAATGCCGCCCGCCGTCATGTAGTCCTTGGGATTCTCCAAAATGAACGAGGGCGTGAGCACGGGCCAGGCCCTGAAGATCAGGTATCCGATGATGGCCAGCACGGGAATGATCAGCAGCACGGTTATTACGGCGAAGACCGATTTGGCGATCCGCACTCGATAGTGATCGTCACCCTGTACCGTCTCGCCCAGTTCGGCGGCGATGGTGGCCGTCACGGGAAGCGCTTCGGCCCGGAGTCCCTCGCGCAGGCGAGCGTCGTACTCGGCCTTCTTCTCGGATTAAGTAACGTCACCCGGGCGGCCGAGACCTCGTTGAGAAACCGTTGCGAAAGCCGACCGTGCTGACCGGTCCCCGGGTGTGCGTCAATCCACCGTTTTGTATGCCTTATATGTCTGGTGGGTATAAGACAAGCGTTGACGCGTGGCGGGAAATGTGCGGATGCGTCTTGACAAATCATTCGTATTATGTATGAACTTAGACATAGAGCTTACTTTAGTGTATTATCTAACGAAGACTAACGATGGCAGTCGAGTCATGGACCTTGTCTGACCATGCGTCGAAGAGCGAGTATCCGCTGTCGCTATTGCTCGACGTATTCCAATCCATTCAGAAGAAGCGCATCCCGTTCATGCTCGTTCTGGCGGGTCTCCCAACGCTGTTTCCGAAATTGGTTGAAGCGAGGACCTTTGCCGAGCGGATGTTTCGCGTTGTCTTCCTCGACCGGCTGAATGACGAAGACAGCCGCGAGGCAATCATCAAGCCGATCGATGACCGCCGGCATCTTATGAGATTCCAGGACAGCATGGTCAAACGAATCACCGAGGAATCCGGTGGGTATCCCTATTTCATCCAGTTCATCTGCAAGGAGTTTTTCGACATACTACTCCAACAATTCCGCGCAGCGCTCTGCGAGATGGAAGCCATCGCCGTCTTGCCCACGAAGGAGTAGTGCTCGGTAACACGCCAATTGATGGGTGGTTGCAGGGTGCCACTGGCGTCTCGCCAGTGCTGATTAGCCTGGAGACCCATCGTACAAGTCCGGCGCTGTCTGTTGATTGCGTCCGTTACACTCGCTACGTCCGTCAGGACCGTCTCCCAACCCCAAGGTTTTGGCTTCCGCCAAATGGCATGGGCCTTGGGGACGATGTAGAGTTTATCAGTCGACGTACCCAAACAGGCCGGTAGACTTTGTACCGGTCACAATCCGGCCGATGTGCCGTAACAACCGTGCCGTAACAGCGCTGCCATGAACTCTCCACCCGTGGCGAAGAACCGACGCTTTCTGATCGTGGACGGCGATCAGTCAGTCCACGATTTCATTCGTCGGCAGCTCGCGCAAACGAGCGAGCGGCAAGCGGCGGAAACGGCCGTGCAAACGCAATTCACGGTCGACTCGGCATACGAGGATCAGGAAGCCGTCGGATGCATTCGCCACGCGCTTGCCGAATCGCGACCGTATGCCGTGGCCTTTGTCGACGCCCATGCGGCAGCCGATCAGAACGGCATTAATACGGTCTTGCGGATCTGGGAGTTGGATGCCGACCTGCAGGTGGTGATTCTCACCAGCGGCAACGAACTGACGGCAGAGAGTATTCTTGGCCGGACGGGCGAGACCGACCGCCTGTTCGCCTTGCCAAAACCGCTCGACCCGCTGGCACTGCAATTGACGGCCGTTGCCCTGGTCGAGAAATGGGACATTCACGAGCAAAGGCAACTGGAGCTTGGCGGCCTGCGGAAGTGGGTCGGCAACGCCCAGCGCGTGTTGGACATCCTGCAACAGTCGCAACGAGACTTGGAATCCGCCCACCTGACGGCCACGAATCGGGCGACCGAATTGACCCAGATGGTCCAGCAGCGCACCATCGAGGCGATTGCCACTCGCGACATGGCTGTCTTCGCAATGGCTCAATTGACCGAATCGCGCGATCCCGAGACGGGCGAGCACCTCCAACGGATGCGGGCGTACACGCAGGTGCTGGCCGAGTATCTCGCCCGCGAAGGGCCGTATGCCGATCAGTTCGACGAACAATTCCTGGAAGATCTCTACCGTTCCAGCCCGCTGCACGACATCGGCAAGGTAGGCATTCCCGACCAGATTCTGCTGAAGCCGGGCCCTCTGACCCCCGACGAACTCGTGGTGATGCGCCAGCATACGACCCTGGGCGCCGATGCACTGTTGCGCGCGGCCGAGCAATCGGAGTACGGGACCTTTCTGGAATTGGCCGCCGCCATCGCCCGAAGCCATCATGAACGGTTCGATGGGACCGGTTATCCGGACGGGCTGAAGGGCGAGGAGATTCCGCTGGCGGCGCGAATCGTGGCCCTGGCCGATGTCTTCGACGCTTTGAGCTCGGTGCGGGTTTACAAGGACGCCATGGACCCGGAACTCGCCAAGCAGTTCATTCTGGTGCAAGACGGCGAGCATTTCGATCCGGTGGTGATGGATGCGTTCCGGGCCTGCTACGACAAGTTTCTCGACGTCTATGCCGCCAATCAGCCGCCCGAGCCGGCATTGGCGGGCAGGGTGCTCGTACAATATGATGTTTATACCGCTTGGGATGTGTATCCGTATTGCG
>CAZDHN010000342.1:0-7290 GCA_964505115.1 uncultured Planctomycetaceae bacterium | reverse complement strand
GTAGTGGGTAGTATTCCGCTTTCAGCTTTCCGCTTTCAGTTTGCGTTTTGCTTCTGCATTTCCATCAGGCGTTCGCCGGCCTCGCCGCGGACGAACTGGCTGACGCGGGGATCGGATGCCGTGTCGATGTCGCGAGCGGGGCCGTCGTAGATTATCTGCGGTTCGTCCGGGTGGAGCCGACTCAGCGGAAAGAGCATCACGATCCGGTCGGCTACCTTTCGCGCGGTTCGCATGTCGTGCGTTACCAGCACGCTGGTAACCGGATGCTTTCGCCGCGTGTTGATAATCAACTCGTTAATCACGTCCGACATGATCGGATCCAAACCGGTGGTCGGCTCGTCGTAAAGGACAATCTCCGGCTCCAGGGCCATCGCCCGGGCCAAGCCGACGCGCTTGCGCATGCCGCCGGAAAGCTCGGCCGGCCGCTTGGTCATTACATCGTCGGGCAACCCGACCTCGGCAAGTCTGGCCAGTACGATCTCGTGGATGTCGCTGTCGCGTTTCATCGTGTGCTGTCTGAGTGGAAACGAGACGTTTTGGGCAACCGTCATGCTATCGAACAGGGCTGCCTGTTGGAAGAGGAAGCCGAAGCGGATTCGCTGCCGGGTAAGTTCGCGTTCGTTCAGTTCCGTCAGGCTCTTTCCGTCCAGGAAGACCCTGCCGCGCGTCGGCCGCAGCAGGCCAATTATGGTTTTCAGGAAGACGGTTTTGCCGCAGCCGCTTTCGCCGATCACGGCCAGTGTTTGTCCTCGGGGGATGCTCAGGTTGATCTCGCGCAGCACCGACAGCCGGTCGAAATCGACGGCGAGCCCCTCCATCCGAATCAGCGTCTCGCGCCGATCGCTCGCCTGTTTGCCGAGGTTACTTGACTTTGACATTGATCAACCAAACATCGAGGCGACGGCGTCGGGCCAAATGGAGAAGTATATCCCGTCGAGCACGATACCCAACACCAGATCCAGTATCAGTATGACCACGAAAGAGTAGACGAACGACGTGGTTGCCGCCCGGCCCACGCCTTCGGCGCCCGGATCGCAATGGAAGCCGCGATGGCAGGCAATCAGTGCAATGGCCGCGCCGAAGAAGAGGCTTTTGAATATTCCCACGAACAGATCGAAGTTGCCCACGAAGTTCTTCGAGTTCTCCAGATAGTGGTGCGAATCGATCCCCTTCAAATGGACGCCGTAGTAGTACGCCCCGACCACGCCCATGAAATCGGCCATGACCACCAGCGTCGGGATCAAGACCAGGCAGCCGAGGAATCGGGGGACGACCAGATAGTGGATTGGATTGGCGCCCATGCTCGCCAGGGCGTCGATCTGTTCGGTCACGCGCATGGTGCCAAGCTCGGCGGCCATGGAACTACCCACCCTGCCGGCCAGCATGGTTGCCGCCAGGACGGGTCCCAATTCGCGAACCAGCGACATGTTGATCACCGCCCCAAGCTGTGTCTGCATGCCCAGCGCGCGAAAATGCTCGTAGCTTTGCGCTACCAGCACCATTCCGATGAACGTGCCCGTCAGCGCGATAACCGGCAGGCTCAACACGCCGATTTGGTAGAAGTTTGGCAGGATGGTCTCCTTGCGCGGCAGCCGAAACAGCAGCCAGCGAAATGTGCGCAAGGAGAAGACGGCCATGCTCCCCAGGCCTACTATCCAATCGACCACGCGTTCACCCACGTCGGCAATCCAATCGACCACCCGGTCCGTCAGCCCGGCCGCATCGCGCGAAAGTTGGTCGGTCGATGTTGATGATCCGATTGTCATGGTAGGGGAGGTAGTTGGTAGTTGATAGTTGATGGTGATCGGTTGCTGACGGGCGGGGATGAATCCGCCGGGCGTCGGCTCGCGCAATTTGGGCGCGGCAACACTCTTGTTACTTCGTCGTAGCGACACTGCCGCTTGAGTAAAGATTGCGGGCCAGTCAAGAGGGGCAGGCTGCGGGGAATAGAAAAGGAAATGGCCGCCGGAATTCACCGGCGGCCATTGTTTATTTGACGGTTGGCGGTGTAGCTTGCAAGACGCTACGTAGCTTGCAAGACGCTACTCGGAGCCCGACTCGTCGGCGGCGGCACCGACGGGCGGCGGATTGTCGGCCGGCTCGCTGGCGGTCCCTTCGAAGAAGAGTTGCTTCTTGTCGCCGGCCTCCTTCAGCGCAACGGTGATTGTATCCATACCCTGGAATTCGCCCTTGAGCAATTCCTCGGAGAGCGGGTCCTCGACGAAGTTCTCGATCGCCCGACGCAACGGTCGAGCACCGAAATCGAGGTTCGAGCCCCGCTTGACCAGGAACTCCTTGGCCTCGTCGGTGAGCGTCAGCGAAAGTCCCCGATCCTGGAGCCGTTCGCGGACCTTTGCCAGTTCCAGTTCGACCACGCTGGCGAGGTCGTCGGCGGTGAGGTGGCGGAAGACAATCACGTCGTCTACTCGGTTGAGGAACTCGGGCCGGAAGACCTTTTCGATCTGTTCCTGGACGCGTTCCTTCATGCTGTCGTAGGAGGCGTCGTCGTCGGGTTTCTGGAAACCGAAGGAGGCTTCGTTCTTGATCGCCTCGGCACCGGCATTGGTCGTCATGATGACGATCGTGTTGCGGAAGTCGACGTTGCGTCCGAAGCTATCGGTAAGCCGGCCTTCCTCCATCATTTGCAGGAGCATGTTGAAGACGTCGGGGTGCGCTTTTTCTATCTCGTCCAGGAGCACCACGGCGTAGGGTCGGCGGCGGATTTTTTCGGTCAACTGGCCGCCCTCTTCGTAGCCGACGTATCCGGGAGGCGCCCCGACCAGCCGGCTGATGTTGTGCTTCTCCATGTACTCGCTCATGTCGAGTTGGATCAGGGCGTCTTCGTCGCCGAACATGAACTCGGCCAGGACCTTCGCCAGCAGCGTCTTGCCCACGCCGGTCGGTCCGGCGAAGATGAAGCTGCCGGTGGGCCGCTTGGGGTCTTTCAGACCGCTACGGCTGCGGCGAACCGCCTTGGAGATCGACTTGATCGCCTCTTCCTGGCTGATGACCCGTTTGTGCAGATCTTCCTCCATCTTCATCAGCCGCATGGAGTCCTCGGTCGTCATCCGCGTCAAGGGGATGCCGGTCATCTTGGAAACCACTTCGGCGATGACGTCCTCGTCGACTACTCCGTCGGTCTCGCGCGACTTCTCCCGCCACTCGTCGGTGATTGTCCGCTTCTTCTCCTTCAGCTTGTCGGCCTGATCGCGCAGGGCGGCGGCCTTTTCAAAATCCTGGTTGGCGACCGCTTCTTCCTTGTCCTTGTTGAGCCCTTCGACCTCTTCGTCGATTTCCTTGAGGTCGGGCGGCCTGGTCATCGACTTCAGATGCACCCGGGCGCCGGCTTCGTCGATTACGTCGATCGCCTTGTCGGGCAGGCAACGGCCGGTAATGTAACGGCTGGAAAGCTCGACCGCCGTATCGACCGCGTCGTCGGTAATCTGCACATGGTGATGCTTTTCGTAGCGGTCGCGGAGCCCCTTGAGTATCTCGATCGTCTCCTTCTTGCTCGACGGCTCGACCATGACCACCTGGAAGCGGCGGTCCAGGGCGCTGTCTTTCTCGATGTATTTTCGGTACTCGTCGAGCGTGGTGGCGCCGATGCACTGGATCTCGCCTCGCGAGAGTGCCGGCTTCAGCACGTTCGAGGCGTCGATGGCGCCTTCCGCTCCGCCCGCTCCGACCAGCGTATGCAACTCGTCGATGAAGAGGATCGTGTTCTTGGCGCGGCGGACCTCGTTCATCACCGCCTTGATCCGCTCCTCGAACTGGCCGCGGTACTTGGTGCCGGCCACCATCATGGCCAGGTCGAGCACGACAATTCGTCGGTCCATGAGCAGTTCGGGCACGTTCCCTTCGACTACTTGCTGAGCGAAGCCTTCGACGATGGCCGTCTTGCCCACGCCTGCCTCACCCAACAACACCGGGTTGTTCTTGGTTCGCCGGCCGAGCACCTGCATGGTCCGCTCGATTTCCTTTTCCCGGCCGATAACCGGATCGAGCTTGCCCTGCTTGGCCAGTTCGGTCAGGTCGCGACCGAAGCTATCCAGGGCGGGCGTTTTCGACTTGCCGCTTCGCTGCGGCTCACCCGACCCGCCGCCGATAGCGCTGGGCCGGCCGGCGTCTTCCTCGCCTTCACCGTGCCCCAAGAGGTTGAGCACCTCCTCGCGGACCTCTTCGAGCTTGAGCCCCAGGTTCATAAGCACCTGGGCGGCAACGCCTTCCTGCTCGCGCAACAGGCCCAGCAGGATGTGTTCGGTGCCGACGTAGTTGTGGCTGAGGTTTCGGGCTTCCTCCATCGAATACTCGATGACTTTTTTCGCCCGAGGCGTTTGTGGCAGCTTGCCCATGGTGACCATGTCGGGGCCACTTTGCACGAGCTTCTCCACTTCTAGGCGGATTTTGCGGAGGTCGACGTCGAGGTTCTTCAGCACATTGGCCGCCACCCCGCTCCCCTCCTTGATCAGCCCGAGCAGCACGTGCTCGGTGCCGATATATTCGTGGTTGAACCGCTGCGCCTCCTGATTGGCCAGTTGCATGACTTTTCGGGCGCGGTCAGTGAATCGCTCGTACATTACGGTCTCCGTTGGGCGGTTCTATTTGTTCCGCCGGGTCAGTTCTGTTTCCTCTCTGCCGCCGTCTTTGGGCATCGGCCAGCAGATGCTTCTCGTGGTTGATTTCCAACACCCACCGTCGGGAGTGCTCCAACAACGCGATTTGGTCGAGTTGCCCGGCGGCGTCGTTCAACTGGCCCGTATGCCGCAGCATCGTGGCCAGCATCAATCGAGCTTCCAGGTCCCGAGGGTTCCGCCGCAGCAGATCTCCCAAAATACGTTGCGTCTGAAACCAGTCTCCTTTGAGGTAGTGGTCTTGAGCCTCTCCAAACTCGTCTTGTTCGATGGCCAGCCGGTCATCGGCCGATCGCCGCCAAATGAACCTGCAACCCAATACGGCCGAAACGCACCAAACGACGGCAACGGCCACCCAAACGCCTATACGCATCTCTCTGGTGAAAAGTTCACTCCAAGCCAAGCTGGCCAGTAGTCCCACGTTCAGCAGAAGGGCGAATCCGCAGGCCAAAGCGAGGCCGTACCTTTCTCCCGTCCGCCACAGTTGTGGGAGTCCCGGCCATAAACACGTTGCCAGCGGCATCCTGCCCATGCGATGGGGTCCTTCCACGCACCTTCCTTGATGAAAAACGCCATTATTGATCTTTGCATAGTCGATGCGCGGCTCAAGGGGGTTCCGCCAGAGAACCGGGCTTCGCCCTCGGTCATTGGCTATGCAAGGGTCGACAAGGCCATGGAATTGTAACTCTTAAAACTGGACGGATCAAGGCAACTAAGTAATCCGTTGCGAAAACGCCGAAGGTAGGGCGAAGCTCAAACCGAACCGCGAAGCACCCATGCCCCCCAGTTAATGCACGACTCGGCGGGAACCGTGCCCTCCCATGGGCCAATTAACCGGGCTGTTGCGAACATAGGGACTTTTTGAGACATTACTTACTATGGAGCATCAATTTACCGCCGGTACAACGCGAGCCCTGGCCGAAGCCGCCGGATGGGCCCGTCGCAACGATTCTGACGAAATAGAAGGCCCTGCCCTGCTGATGGGACTCTTGGTCGAATCGGAGTGCAGGGCCGCGATGCTACTGGCACGGCACGGGATCGGGGGCGAATCGATCCGCGGCCGCTGGCCGGAACTCGCCCGTCGAGAAGGCGACTTGGCGGAAATCGAGCCCGCCTCCCTTACCTTCTCCATGGACGTGAGGGCGTCGCTGGCCGCCGCCGCCGAAATACTGGCCAACTTACCCCAGCCGCTTCCGCTGGCCACCGAGCATGTGCTGCTGGGGCTAGTGGCATCGGAGGGCGAGGTGTCTGAATGGCTCCAAGAGCAGGGGCTCGACCAAAAGGAGTTGGAAACGGAAATACACCGTCTCTACGGGCATCAACCGGGCGCGCTGCCATTGGATCTGGACGATTCCCGTTTAGGATTGGCGCGGAAACGAGTGTCGCCTTTCGCTCCGCGAAAGACCGCTACTTTCGCGGAGCGAAAGGCGACAATGCGAGACCTATTGATCGCGCGGTCCTTAGCCGGCGGACTTGTCCGCCGTGAACGAACGAGTGGCGGGCATGCCGCGCAAGACAGTTCCGACTCCATTTCGCTCCTTCGGGTTTTCGATGCGGCGGTCAATCGGGGACGGGAAGGGCTCCGCGTGGTCGAGGATTACGCCCGATTCGTACTGGACGACCGCCACCTGACCGCCCGGCTCAAACGGCTGCGCCATGATTTGGTCGCCTTGGTATCGGCAATCCCGATCGACCGGCGGCTGGCAGCCCGAGAAACCCAGGCAGACGTGGGAACCGACGTGCAGACGCCGTCGGAACAGACTCGCCGCCACACGGCCGACATACTCTGGGCGAACTTCACCCGGCTCGAAGAAGCTTTGCGCAGTCTGGAGGAATTCGGTAAGCTGCTGGACCTCGACATGGCGGCTGGGCTGGAACAGTTGCGATATCGAACTTACACGTTGCATCGCGCCTTGGAGATTACCCGGACCAGTTGCCGGCGGCTGGCCGGAGCCCGGCTCTATGTGTTGCTCGACGGCCGGCCCTCGCTTGCGGAGTTCGAAACAACGGCCCGGTCGCTGGTCGAAAGCGGTGTGCACGTCATTCAGCTTCGCGACAAGCGGCTCGACGACCGTCGGTTGATCGAGCGTGCCCGACGCTTGCGTAAACTGACCTCGGGCACCGACACGCTGTTCATCATGAACGATCGCCCCGATCTGGCCGCGCTCGCCAGAGCCGATGGAGTCCACGTTGGCCAGGAGGAGTTGACTGTTAAGGACGCCCGAACGATCGTCGGGCCGGACGCCTTGGTGGGCGTTTCCACTCACTCCCTCGAGCAAGCCGAGGCGGCCGTGCTGGACGGGGCCAACTACATCGGCGTGGGACCGACGTTTGCCTCCGGCACCAAGCAGTTCGACGTCTTCCCGGGCGTGGAGCTTCTACGTGCCGTGGCCGGCCGAATCCGCCTGCCGGCCTTCGCCATCGGCGGGATCGACCGCCAAAACCTGCCCGACGTGCTGGCCACCGGCATTCGCCGAATAGCCGTAAGTGGCGCGATAATCGCCGCCCACGATCCCCCCGCCACGGCCGCCCGACGCTTACTCGAACTACTGCCCCATTAGCCCAGGTAGGCGTCTTGCTGCTTGAGTATCTTTTGCAGCTTGGGTACTTCGACTTGCCGGGGTAGGCATTTATCCTGGACGGCCAGGGCGGCCGCGGC
>CAZDHN010000341.1:0-7312 GCA_964505115.1 uncultured Planctomycetaceae bacterium | reverse complement strand
TATTGTAACGTGACCGGCCGCCCGGAATCCATGCCCCCATAGTCGTTTGCCCGCCGGCTAAACGGATAATCAACTGAACTTAGCGCTGCAGTATCAAAACCATGCTACTAAAACTCGCCTATCGATTGGCTACCGGCGTTTCACCTCGACTGGCGTGGAAGGCGTGGCGTTTATGGGTCTTGAAGGGCGCTCGGGCGATGAGGGCCTATCGTGGGCGGCTACGACGCGGCGAACTCTTTCCGCCCTTTCTCTTCTTGGCGCTTACCAACGCCTGCAACCTCCGCTGCCGGGGGTGTTGGATCGAAAACGAGAGGCCGACCAGCAGCCTTTCGGAAGAGGATGTCGACCGTTTGATCGCCGCCGGACAGCGGCAGAAGTCCAACTTCTACACGCTGCTTGGCGGCGAGCCGATGATGTACCCGGCCCTTTGGAGCGTGATCGAGCGGCACGCCGACTGCTACTTCCAAATCATCACCAACGGCATGTTCCTCGACGAGCGGAACGTCGAGCGGATCCAGGCGGCGGGAAACGTCACGCCGCTGGTGAGTATCGACGGTTGGCAAGAGCAGAACGACGAACGGCGCGGTCAGGGAGTGTTCGAGGCGGCCAACGCGGGCCTCGACCGGCTCAAACGGCGGAAGATTCTATACGGCGTGGCCACCACGGTTACAAGCCGCAACATCGACGAAGTGGTTAGCGACGAGTACGTCGGGCACTTTATCGACAAAGGCGCGATGTACCTTTGGTATTACGTCTACCGGCCGGTGGGAGCCGATCCGTCGCCCGAGTATTGCATCGACAGCCGACAGATGATCGAGCTGCGCCGGCGGCTGCTGCAATTGCGGCGAAAACACCCGATCATCCTGATCGACACCTATTGGAACGCTCGGGGCGAGGCGGTTTGCCCGGCCGCCTTGGGCTTGGGGTTCCACATCGGCGCGCGTGGCAGCATCGAGCCCTGCCCACCCATGTCGTTTGCCGCCGAGACGATTCGCGACAACGGGGGCGACCTGTTCCGGACGATCAACGAAAGCCGATTCCTGCGTGGCTTCCAGGAATTCGTCAACGACCGGACCAAGGGTTGCGTTATCCTGGAGTATCCGGCCGAGTTGGCCGAGTACATACGCGGCATGTCGGCCGACGACTACAGCGGTCGCGACTGTCTGGCCGAACTGGAAGCCAGCGAGCCTCGCACCAGCCACCATTTGCCCGGCGAGGAAATCCCCGAGGACTATTGGGTCTACCGCTTCCTCAAGAAGCGGCTCTTCTTCGGCATGGGCGGATATGGGTAGTTCCATAAAGCCGCGACCGTTGGTCGCGCTCCGAGCGGCGCGACCAACGGTCGCGGCTTTATGGGGTGATAATCCGTCTGGCCAACCAGTTTTGGGGCAGGTCTTCGACCAGTAGGCGCTCCGGGCGGCCGGCGGCCTGCAAAACGGCTTCGGCGGCCAGGTATCCGCTTCGAACGGCACCTTCCATGGTCGCCGGCCAGCCGGTCGCCGTCCAATCGCCGGCCAGCGCCAGATTGGGCACGGCTGTCCGCTGTTTCGGTCGCAGCCGTTCGACGCCCGGGCGAAGCGAGAAGACGGCCGCCGGCTCCGTAACAACGCGCCGGTGGATCAACTTCGCCTCGCGCGCGACCGGCCAAAGCTCCTCCAACTCACGGCGAACCTGGGCGACCAGATCGTCCGGATCTTGCCGTGCCGCCTCGTGCGACGCGCTGATGACAACCTGATATCGGGCGGGCGAAGACGCACCGTTCTCCCGCCCGTGGTTGAAGACCCATTGACTCAACCGGCCCACCACGACCGCGTTGGGTAGCGGCGTAAGCGGCCGGTCGAACCAGAGATGCACGGCGGTTATCGGCGCCCGATCAATCCGCTCCACTTCGGCCAACTCGGGCATAGCGGCCAGCAGGGGTGGCGCAAGGATCGAGCGGACCTGCCACCAAGGCACGGCCGCAACCACGTAATCGAATTCACGCCGCGTGCCGCCGACCAGCAGAATGCTTTTTACTCGCCGGTCGTCGGCGTCGATCCGCTCGATGCGGCTGCCCGTGTGGATATGTACGCCGCTGGCTCCCAGCCACCCGCCCACGCGGGAATCGAATATCTCGGCGAGCGGCAAGCGGGGTACGATCAACTCGTGCGCCCGGCCGGAGGCCAGGAAGCCGTCGACGAAGACTTTCCGCGCGGCGGCCAGCGACGCCCGATCGAGCGTCTCGCTCAACGCACTGACCAGAACAACCGACCAGAACCGCTCGAGTGCTACGTCCGACTGCCCGTTTTCTCGGAGCCACTGTTCGACGGTTCGGTCCGTAGTGTCGCTGGCAACATCGTCGCTGTCGAGTTCCAGCCGTGCGAGCCGGCCAATCGTGGCGATTACGGAAAGGCGCTGGCGTAGTGTCAGGTATTTCAGCCGCATCAGGCCGGGTAACAGATGCAAGGGGGCGGGCAGAAGCCGCGTGGCGGAAAAGTTGCGAGGGCGGCCGTCGGGGCCAAGGAAAGTCAGCCGGCGCTGGCGGGAGAAGCAGTCGCTCACGCCCGCGCGGCGGCAGAAATCGAGCAGATTGGTGCAGCAACCCATGCCCACGTGCTGGCAGTTGTCGACCCATTGGTCGGTCGCCGCGTGGTGGAACGAGCCGGCCCGACCACCCAGGCGGCGTCGCGATTCGTATAACTCGACCTCGAACCCGCGTTGGCGCAAGGTGGCGGCCGCCGCCAGTCCGGCCAATCCACCGCCGATAACTGCCACGCGATCTGTCACGGCAAGGCGGCTCTTCTCGGGGGTAGCAGAATCCAACGCGAGGCGATCCGCAACTTGTGCCATCGCCCCAAACGAAGCCGGCAGCTTAGCAGCTCGTCGCCGTGTCGCGCGACCCGCCCCAGCAGGTCGTGATACGTATTCATCATCATGCCGAAAACCCGCCGGCCGGCCGGTTCCAGGTATTCGATCAGCTCGGACCCTTCATGGTAGAACTGTTCCGCCCGGGCGACTTGAAGTTCCAGCAAATGAGCGAACCGCTCGTCGACCACGCCGGCCGATAGATCTTCCACCGAGTAGTCGCAAAGTCGCAGGTCTTCAAGCGGTAGGTAGACGCGGTCCATGCGGACATCTTCGCCCAGGTCGCGGAGGATGTTGGTGAGCTGCATGGCGATGCCGCACTTGTCGGCCGGCTGCAGCGCTTCGTCGCCCTGGAATCCCCAAATGTGAATGCAGGCCAAGCCAACCGCCGAAGCCACGTGCCGGCAATAATCGGCCAACTCGTCGAACGTCTCGTAGCGGTTCTTGCGGAAATCCATCTCCACGCCGTCGATTACCGCGTGCAGATGCCGCGAGGGGATCTCGAAGCGGCGGACCGTGTCGGCCAAGGCGGGCAACAATATCCGGCCGGCCGTGTCGTCGGGGTGTTCGAGTTGCCCGTGCTGAGGTTCCGGCAACTCGGGCGGCTGCATCTGACCCAGCAATGCCTGATCGAGCAAGGCCCGCCAGCGGATCAAGGCGTCGTGCCTTAGTTGCTCGGGGCCGGGATGATCGCCCAGGTCGTCGGTATGTCGCATGAAGGCATAGAGCGCTTCCATCGCCCTGCGTTTCGATTTACCCAACAGCATGAAGCAGGGGTAGAAGTTCGATTTCGACCTCCGCGCCCTCCGCCGGCAAGCCGCGTAACTGGCTTGAATCAGGTCGGGCGAGAAGTTCATCGGTCGTCTCCGTGTTCAGCCACGTCGGGTGGCAGCCCAGCAGCCAAGCAGCAGGCGTAGCTTCTTGAGTTTAGAGACTTTCGGCCGAGCCGACCAGACGTCGTAGTCTTGACGCCGAATTGCTGCGAGGATAGCCAACCCCCCGCCGACAAACAACTCCACCTGACGCCCAAGCGGTCCGGCCCCCAACTCGACCAGCGGCCGGCCACGTCGAAGCCACCGCTCGGCCTCGTCTACCTTGGCCTCCAGCAAGCGACGGAAGGCGTCGTTGCACTCGCGTCGGGCGAACATCGACTCGTCGTAGCCGAACCGGCGGCAATCCGATTGCGGCAGGTATATCCGCCCCCGATCCCAATCGCCGGCCACGTCCTGCCAGAAGTTGGCCAGTTGCAGGCCCGTGCAGATCGAATCGGCCAGTTCAGCCCGGGCCGCGTCGTGACATCCACCCAGGCAAAGCACCAGCCGGCCGACCGGGTTGGCCGAAAAGCGGCAGTACTGGAGCAGTTCGTCGCTTGTTTCATATCGGGTGGTACGCTGGTCCTGGCGGAAAGCGACCAGCAAGTCGGCCAGCGGCTCGGCGGGGATGTCGAACCGGTCGATCGTCTCGGCCAGCGCGACAAACACCGGATGCACCGCCCGGCCCCCGTAACAGTCCCGAAGCTGCTCCTCCCACCAATCCAACAGTTCCAGGCTGCGGGCCGGATCGCCCGTCTCGTCGGCCAAATCGTCGGCCCAACGGCAGTAAGCATAAATGTTGTAGAAATGCTGTCGCAATTCACGCGGCACGAACCAGCTTGTAACGCTGAAATTCTCGTAGTGCCGGCAGGCCAGCCCTCGGCAGTAGCGGCGAGCCTCGTCCGCCGATATCGGCCCGGCCGGCGGAGCTTGCGGCCCGTAGCGTTCAAGTTCCGAGGTGAACGAAGAGTTAGACACGTTGAGTCAAATTCCGTGAGGGTTCGAGCCGTCCCGTCCTCGGGGCGGGCATTGGTTGGGCGACGTGACTTGCGGCGAGGACGCCGCGGCTCGGACATCATCCACACTGGAAACGGGAGCACCCTTGTATTATGATGTCTCCGGGCGAGTGAGGGAACGGGAACCATGCGAATCATCTTGGCGGCGCCTCGGGGTTTTTGTGCCGGAGTGGATATGGCCATCGAGAGCCTCGAATTGGCCATCGAGCGTTTCGGCACGCCCGTGTACGTCTATCACGAGATCGTCCACAACAGTTGGGTGGTCGAACGATTCCGCCGTAAGGGCGTGGTCTTCGTCGCCGACCTGGACGAAGTGCCCGAGGGGGCCCATCTGCTCTATTCGGCCCACGGCGTCTCGCCCGAAATCCGCCGTCAGGCCGCCCGACGACGCTTGCAGACAATCGACGCCACTTGCCCTCTGGTCACCAAGGTACATGGTGAAGCGATTCGGCGTGCCGGGCGGGGTCACACGGTCGTGCTGATTGGCCACGAAGGTCACGACGAGGTGATCGGTACGATGGGCGAAGCGCCCGAGTCGATCCTGCTGGTTGGAAGCGTCGAAGATGTAGACCGCCTGGAGGTCCCCGAGCCAACTTCGCTATCCTACATTACCCAAACAACCCTATCGGTTGACGACGCGACCCGAATCATCGAGCGGCTTCGGATCCGGTTTCCCGACATTGTCGGGCCGCGGACGGAAGATATCTGCTACGCAACGCAGAACCGCCAGCGTGCCGTCAAGGAGTTATCGCGGGAAGCCCAAATCGTGCTTGTGGTGGGGAGCCAGAATAGCTCGAACAGCCAGCGTCTGGCCGAGTTGGCGCGGGAGAGCGGCATCGAGGCCCATTTGATCGACGGGCCGGATGATATCGAACTGTCTTGGTTCGGCGGCGATGAGACCGTGCTGATCACCGCCGGCGCGAGTGCCCCGGAGACAGTCGTCGAGGACTGCGTGCGTTTTTTGAAAGCCCATTTCCAGGCAACCGTCGAGTCGCGGACCATTCGCGCCGAGGAAGTCCACTTCCGATTGCCGAAGGAGTTGCGCGAGTGACGTGAATTGGCTGCGCCCCTTACACTTCATCCACATCGTCGTCGTCGTCGTAAGGGCTGCGTTTGCTTGGCAAGAAGTGGCAGAGCAGGATACCGCCAAAGTATAAGACTGTCAGCGGGCCTGCCATCAGCATCATGCTGGTCGGGTCGGCCGGCGTGAGGAACATCGCCAGGGTGAAAATCACCAGGATGGCGATCCGCCACCGCGATAAATAGGCTTCGACGTCGAAAATGCCGATCCGCTCGAGGAAAAGCATCACCAGCGGCAACTGGAAGCTGACGCCGAAACCCAGCGGAAGCATCAGCACGAAACCGAGCCACTCGCTAATCCGCGGGTCGGGATCGATCCCTAGCCAGCGGTTGAAGCTGAAGAGGAAGTTCAGCACCGGCTCGAACACGAAGAAGAACGCCAACGCCGCGCCCGCGAAAAACAGGGCCAAGCTAAACGGCAGGAAAATGTGCACAAACTGCTTCTCGTGACCGTACAACCCGGCCGCTACAAACGCCCATATTTGATAGAATATCCACGGGCTGGCCAGTATGGCCCCCACCAGCAACGAGGCCTTAATGTAGATCATGAAGGCTTCGTGCGCGTTGAGGCTCTTCGTCTTAACCCGCGAGTCGTCGGCGATCGGATGCCAGAGGAAAATTCGAATCAGGTCGTCCTTGGTGTATTCCTTGTCCGCATCGCGAGGCGGAACCTGAACACCCTCGAACGGGCCGGCGTACTTCTTGTTGGCCTTCAGTCGTTCGATAAACTCGACCGGGTCGACGTAGACCTCCTCGGCCAGCATGTGGTCCCGAGCTATCATGGCGGCGATTTTGTCCGGGTCGCCCGGCAGGGGTTTGCCGTCGGTCTGGTCCTGGGCCAGTTGGGCTTCGACCCTCTCGGTCGCTTGATTCTCGTAGTATTTGGTCAGCGCGTCGGTTAGCGGCTTCTGGATTATTTGCACGACCGGCGAGCCCACGGAAAGACCCACCACGAAGCCGATCGCCAGCCCGAGCAGCGACTTGAACAGGCAGTCGCGTAACTCTTCGAGGTGCTCCCCGAAGGTCATCGTGCTGTCTTTGAAGAGGTTTTCGTTAGTGCGACGGTCCCGCGGCATTGGCGAACTCTAAATCGGTCAGGTCGGTAGGGGGGCTGCTAGTAGAATCACCCTATCTGGTTGGGCGAAACATTCATGATACCAACGTTTCGGTTCTTCGGCAACGAACGTCGGTCACATCTGGCCAGTTGTCCTATGTTTACCGTATACTGACTTGGGGTTTGAATACTACGCCGACGCCGTCCGGACGAGGCTTGGAAACCATGGATGCACTATACCCACTTCGCTTCGAGCCAATTTGTCAGGCCCGCATTTGGGGGGGGCGGAGGCTGGAGACCTTGCTCGGTCGTCGGCTCCCGGCTGGAGATAGGTTCGGCGAGTCGTGGGAGATCTGCGATCACGGGGCCGACCAGAGTATTGTCGAGTACGGCCAACTGGCTGGCGCTACACTTCACGATCTATTCGTATCCCGTCCGGACGATCTACTTGGGCAGATCACTCGGCAAGATCCCCTGTCGCCGCTTTCCGAGCGGTTTCCGCTGTT
>CAZDHN010000340.1:2699-7333 GCA_964505115.1 uncultured Planctomycetaceae bacterium | reverse complement strand
ATCTGTTACCTTCTCTTCGCCCGTTTCTTCTACGTCGGCAGTAGCGGGGTGGTGAGTTTTTGGTAGAGCTTGAAGAGGAACTCGACCCGGTTTCGTTCGTTGGGAAAGGGCTGCGAGCGATAGCAGCGGTCGACGGCCCGATCCAGCGTGGCGTGTGCCTTGGTCAGCTTGGCCGGCATCGCCAGCGGATCGTAGAGATCGGCCAGACTAGCCTCGGGAAAAGCCTCCCGCGCGTCCAGCACCGCCCGGGCCACCTTCTCCACCGCCCCCCTTTTCGCCTCGCTCACGTTCGACGGCCAGGGATAGTTGTTGTAGACGAGCTTCGCCGAGTAGCGGTAACAACGAACAGAACGAACAACCGCCCTTTCGCAATCGCGCTAAGGCTCACGGTTGCCAGAATCGCCATCCGCGTTACTGGGTAAGGGTGGAGCGGCAGTCCATCCTCCGGCCACTTCTTGGCGTTTGCGGACAACCCCTGGCCCTGCTGGTCGATTTCCTCAAGCGGCTTCGCGGGGACAGCCTTCCCTGGGCTACGGGGACGACATAGTCGATTTTGGGCTATTCCAAAACCGCCTATATACTTCTAGACAACGAAGGGGAGGTGTCCATATGGATAAGTCGATTTTCACCGAGCAGTACGCGGTGTTTCTGCGTGTGCTCCGAAAGACCCGACAGGAAGCCGAGCTAACTCAGGTTGACTTGGCGGAGCGACTCAATCAAACGCAGTCGTTCATTAGCAAATGTGAGCGGGGGGAGAGGCGCCTAGATGTTGTTGAGTTGCATGTATTCTGTCAGGCAATGGGCGTTGCCATGGCTGATTTCATTCAATGTTTTGAAAAAGCAATAAGGGGGAACGTCTAAGTGGTGTTCATTGAACAACTTCGGTCGTTACTTGAGCAGCAAGAGCACGATACTGTCGGCAAGGCTTTCGGCGGACCGGCTACCAAGGGTCGCAGCAGGTCATATTCCGTTGCGTCCATCAGAAACTACATCACAGAAATCCCTGGATTCACCGGGAACAGTTCAATTAAAATGGCATTAAGAAGAGCCTATGGCGTTTTTTCCACGGTGCAATTCACAATCGTTGTTGCCAGCCTAATTCGCTACAGTTTTCTCATTGAACTGACCAACCTAACAGTCGGTTCCACGAAGATGAAAACTCGGTGGCTACCAGGGCTGATTCTTATGCCACAAGACGGTTCTTATGAGCCGATTAGAGGCAGGTTTGAACCAGGCAACGATCCTCGCGCCGCGAGCTTTGACGACTGTGTTGAAATCTTCACAACAGCGTGTAATCTGGTTTGTGATGAAGTTAGCAAAGACGCCTCGGTCAAGAAGTTGATCGAAGACCTTGGCAGCAATCGTCGTGTGCCATACGAGTTCCCGTTAAGCTACCAGAATACTGAAGCCAATCCAGTTCACACCGGCGACAACGTCAAGTGGGTCCTAAACGATGATGCACGCTGGCTTATCCCCGCAAGGAAGATACTGAGAACACCACCGGCTGAACATGCCAGGGCCATAAGGGCACTTGTCAAGGCTAAGATACAGGTTAAGGTTTTCAAGACAGACCGGTCATTGACCGGCAAGGATAAAACCAACCGTGCAAAGCGGTGGGAGGTTCTCGCGGGTGACTTCCAATATGCGTCCTTAGAACAATGCTGGTCGGCCGAGCGTAGACTCACTGCGGACTTGGCGACATTCGCCGACTTTCCCGATTCCCTCAGGCAGGAGTTTGTCCAAGCCTCTTTGCTGCCGCCAGATGTTGAATCTACATGTTGCCCGGTTACTCTTGAACAGCTAAGCTTTGCAGACTTGGCCGACTCACTATTGAACCCTCAACACGGAGTCTCCCAGTACCAAGTCGGTCACCTTTATCCACTGAAACGCGGTGGCAACCATGACGGTGAAAACGTCTGTTGGCAATCAGCCAATGGCAACCGCATACAGGGTGACTTGTCAGTGGAGGAAACGACTGCTCTGCTTGCTTCGATTGCCGAACGCCGGTCAGCAATCGCCTCGGCTTGACGCCCTACACTTCCAAAACAGCCTCTCTTGCTCGACGGGCGAGTTCTCTTGCCTCTACACGGTCGAGAATCGACGTACGGACCATTTCCGAGACGCGTTCTGCCACCGCGTTGTCTTTAGGAACCGGCAGGACCAACTCTCGGATTCTCTCACCAAGACTGTCAATGATGTCTTGTGTGAACTGCTTCGCCTTAATCTGTTGGTGAACAACTGAGCTACCGAGAATCGCCAGCAAGAGAAAGGGATTCAGGCCGTAAGAGTTCTCGTTCACTCGAATCTTGTAGATATGGCTTTGATACACTATCTCGCAGTCGTATTCCGTCACAATCCCGCAGGTGCCAATCAAGTATGTTCCGTCTTTTACCATCAACAGGTCATACGGTCTAACGTCCTGTTTGTCCTTTAGAGACTCGTACAACCCTCGCTCAAGACAATGCTTCGGGTCACTCTTGATTTCCCAATTACTGATGTCGCTAGTGCGGACAAAAGGTATATCCCCAGCGCCATAGGCTAGTTTTCCAACCTCATCACCCGTGCTAATGGAAAGCGTACCGTCTTCAACCAGGTCTCCAAGCCTCAGAAGTGAATGAGTCTTCTCTAGTTTTTTCAAGGCTCGGCCAACCTCTGGGTCGTAAAACTTCGGGCACAGCACATTATCACTGATATCTGTATTCTTAACAGAGAATCCAAGATGGCTTGCTTTGCATCGCTTATTCCCTTTGTGCGACACTAGACGTTCAGCAATGTCAGGCAAGTCATCCTTGGGAATCTCTCTGGCTCTCGAATCCTTTCCACACCACTTCGCCTCGGCCATGAATATCTTGTGGTCTTTGGCGGCCTTCGCGTCGCTCTTGGTTGCCACCAACAGACACGTCTTTGTGTGAGTTCCACCTTTGCCAGAGGTCTTGAACAATGACTCTGGCATACCGATAACAGCCTCAACGGTGGCAGCCTGCCGGAGAAACTCACTAACGTAACGATAACCTTTGTTTGAAAGCAGACTTTCGGGAACAACCATGGCAAGTCGTCCGCCGTCACGCAGGAGAGAAAGGCATCTTTCAATGAACAGCACTTGGGGAGGCACTCTTGCACGAAGGTCCGCTGTGGCTTCCCAACGACCATCACCGTTGCTCTTCCACTTACGTGCGAGGCGGAATCCTTCGAGCACCTTTGCGGACGCTGCTACAATTTTCACGCCGAAGGGCGGATTGGTAAGCACAACATCGAAACTCCCACACTCGATTTCGTCATTCACCGGCTGCCCCGTCTCATCGGTTAGTGACAGACTATCGGCACAGCGAATGCTCGGGTGGCCACCGCTAAGCAGGGAGACATGCAATCGAGCGAGCTTCGCAAGGTAAGCGTCCTTTTCAATCCCGAAAAGGTTCTCTGCTGCTTTGGCTACCTCCGCGTTAGTCCTGCCCTGCATTCGATAATGGCGGACCACAGATGCTAAGAAACCAGCCGCTCCGCAAGCCGGGTCAATAATGGATTCAGTGGGCTGAGGATTTACCGCATTCACTAGCAAATCCACAGCATTGCGTGGCGTGAAGAACTGGCCACTTCGTGCCCTGGACTCTGAGCCAGCAAAAACTTCAAACGCATCTCCTATCAGGTCACTCTTGGCGTCCAATAGTGAAAAGTTCAACGTCTGGATAACGTGCCGGAGATTCTCCGGATTCAGTTGTATTTCTTCGACCGAATCATATATTTCAGGGAAGTCCGTTCGGACATGCTGAAATACACTCCGGTACTGGCGTGATAGAGATAGTGAGTCGCCGGCGGCCGTGTGCCCGTCGGAAGCTTCCTGCATTTCCAGGTACAGCTTACAGAACAGGCATTTCAGCAGTTCGTCCAGAAGCGCATCGTCGCGCGTCACCCCAACAACCTGACCGGCAAGATAGTTTCGCAAATGGCGGAATACGTCTTTCGGTGGACGCATGTCAGGAAACAGCCCCCTTTGAGCAAAATCGTCCATTACTTTTGACTTCATGCCTTCCTTCTCCACACGGGATATTTTGCCGACTGCTGGAATCATATCATTTTTCGAGAACCCTGCCACCCTCCCTTTTGCAAATCATCTACGCCCTATCTCCCTTGGGGAAATTGGGCGAATTGAAGACCTTCGGTGCTTTGACTAGCGCTTCCAAATTCCCCGCGTCACGCGGGTGGCCAATTCCGGGGCTTGACGACGGGCCGGTGCTTTGGTACGTTTGTTCACCATGTACTGTTGTGGCGTCAGGCGAGCGGTTGGGCGGGCTGAATTCTCCCTTCGTAGCTGAACTCGCAAGAGTTCAGACGAGGCGCACCGCGGCTGAATTCTTGCGAATCCAGCTGCGGGCGAAATGAGATGAATTGTTGGATTCTGGGGTGGCCAAAACGTCCAACAATTCAAACGCTGGTAACTCGTTGGAGGCTGGGGAGTTACGGCGGCGGATGAAGGGAGAGAATTCGCTTGACAGGAGTTGCGGCAAAGTAAGATCGCCGATGACACGACGCTGTAAGGTGACGGTGGATAACAACTTGCGGCCGCGCGTGACGGTCGATGGGAGTTTTTGGACGGCTGAAGCATGCGTCCAACAATTCAGGAAGGAGGGACTAGGGAC
>CAZDHN010000340.1:0-2599 GCA_964505115.1 uncultured Planctomycetaceae bacterium | reverse complement strand
GGCAGGGAGTGGCGCAGCTCGACGCGCTGGTTCGGGCTGAACGGGAGGGCGTGGAAGTCGCGCCGGTTTGGAATAAGTCGTACCGGGAGCATACGATTGTGGGCACGGCGCCGGGCGACGTGCGGGTCGAGGCCGACGCGGCCGTGAAGGCCCGGGATTGGAAGTCGCCCTACTTCGTCGACGCCGACCACATCAGCCTGGCCAACGTCGAGGAGTTTATCGAGTCGAGCGACTTCTTCACGCTCGACGTGGCCGACTCGATCGGCAGCCCGCCCGAGGCGGACGACCTGGCCGCCTTCATCGGCAAGTGCGGGAAGTACGTGGGCCGGCTGGAGGTGCCGGGCATCGAGGAGCCGTTGGAAATCTCGCGGCAGACTATCGAGGACTGTGCCGGCAAGTTCCTGCGGGCCGTCCGCGAGGCGGGTCGCATCTATCGCCGTGTCGAGCAAGTGAAAGGCGCCGGCGCGTTCGTGACCGAAGTCTCGATGGACGAAACCGCCGAGCCGCAGACGCCGGTGGCCATGTTCTTCATCCTGGCGGCCGTGGCCGACGAGCGGATACCCGCCCAAACCATCGCCCCGCGTTTCACCGGCCGCTTCAACAAGGGCGTGGATTACGTGGGCGACGTGGCCCAGTTCACTCGCGAGTTTGAAGAGGACCTGGCCGTGATCGCCTTTGCCGTGCGGGAGTTCGGCCTGCCGGCGAATCTCAAGCTGAGCGTGCATTCGGGCAGCGACAAATTCTCGATCTACGGTCCCATGCGCGAAGCCCTATTAAGATTCGACGCCGGCGTGCACTTGAAGACGGCCGGCACAACCTGGCTGGAAGAGTTGATTGGTCTGGCGGCCGCCGGCGGCGACGGGCTGCGAGTGGCCAAGGACGTCTACAAGACGGCCCTCTCCCGTCTCGATGAACTGGCCGCGCCCTACGCCTCGGTCATCGACATCGACCCGGTCGCGTTGCCTTCGGCCGAGGTGGTCGATTCGTGGAGCGGCGACCGGTTCGCCTCGACCTTGCGGCACGATCAATCGTGCCCGGCCTACAATTCGAGCTTCCGCCAGCTTCTGCACATCGGCTACAAGGTGGCCGCCGAGCTGGGCGACCGCTACTTCGACGCCCTGGAGAAGCACGCCGATATAGTGGCCGCCAACGTGACCGAGAACATCTACTCCCGCCACATCCGCCCGCTGTTGCTGAGGTGATACTGGCGATATTCCGCGTCCTTCCACCCGGCCATCGATCGTCCGGCGTCCCGCCGGTCCGCTCGTGCCACCTTGGCGGGGTGTTATGCAAGCTGGGTTGTACAGGGGGGATGGCGAAGGCGCGGGCGTGGCAAAAGCTTGACATTTCGGGCTATCCGTAATAGTATCGAGGTTACGGAAGCGTCTCCCGTTTTCCCCCAATTGCGATCGGAAGTGTCATGAGTATCTGGAACAAGATCCTCATTGGGTTCATCTTCATCGGCTCGGCGGCCTTCTTCTATATGGCCACGCGGACGCTGAAGACCCACGAGCAGTGGCGTGTCTCGGCAATTCGGCACGAGGAGAAGGTTGCCGCGGTAATTGCGGAGAACGTCGAACTGGTCGACGGGGGCGAGGGCGAGGATGCCCAGTTGGGTATCGACCGCACCCGGCTGGAACTGCACAAGCTGATGATCGATCGGGGTCGCGTCTGGTATAACTGTGAGCCGCGGAAGATTGACGCCGCAACTGGCGCGTTGAGCCTGGCCACCGATCTACCCGACCCGCACCAGATCACCGAAAAGGCCGTCTTGGCCATCTTCGAGGAGAGCGATTTCGGTGAAGGCGGACGTTTCTTGGGGCAATTCCGGGTGACGGAGGTCGCCGAGAAGCAACTGGCCCTGGAACCGACCATGAAAATGACCCCGCAGACTCTGGACCGGCTTTCCAAGAGCAAAGGGCCCTGGACACTCTACGATATCATGCCGGTCGACAATCACACGGCTTTTGCCGAACTGGACGAGCCAGAGCGGCGGGCGATTCTGCCGGAAGGCAGCGTGGCCGGGTATTTGAAGGATGGCCAGCCGGCCGATGCCGACGACGCGCCGGAGCGGCTCGCCAAAGACGGCAAGACCACGGACGGCAAAATCTATGTTCGCATGCTTCGCGATTACGAAGTGCTCTTCCGGCAGTACCACCGGCAACGGTCGATCACGGTCGATCTGGTCGAGGCCACTACCCGAGATAAGCAGTCTATCGAAGCGGCCCTGGCCGATGCGAAAGAGCAGGAGCAATTTCGCCAAAAGGAGATCGCCGCCCTGAAAACCGACCTGGCCAAGATCAGCCTGGAACGGCACGCGGTTGCCGAGCATCACAAGAGCCTCAAAGCGAATCTGGCCACCGTCAATGAGAAGATTGCCTTGGCGATGAAGACCAATTCGGCCATGGCCGGCGAAATCGCCAAGATCCAGTTGGAGGCGTCCCGGTTGATCGACGAGCGGACCAACCGCATGGCCCAGTCGGGCAGCATCCGCTGAGCAGCCGGCTCCCGGATTATTCATGAGAGTCAGCGACAGGGTTGGCCCCGCCACTGTTTTGTTCGTCGAGCCGACTCGAAATGACCTAGGCTTTATACGCTG
>CAZDHN010000339.1:0-7342 GCA_964505115.1 uncultured Planctomycetaceae bacterium | reverse complement strand
GCCGGAGAACCAACCCCAGCCGCCGTCGGAGAGCTGCATCTCGGTGATCGCCTTCACGCCCTCCTTGGCCATCTTGCGGACCTCGGCCTCGTCGAAGACCGGGTTGCGGTCGAAACGCTTCCACCCTTCGGCCCGTTTGCGATCGTCGCCGATCTCCTGGGCGTTGAGGTTGGTGCGCTTCTTCTTGATGTCCGCGAGGTTCAAGCCCATGTCCAGCAGAATCTTCTGCGTCATCACGGTGGGCAGGAACCGGTTAAGCGTCTGCTCGGTGCAGCCGTAGGGGTAATCGACCAGATAGGGTAGCGCGTCGACCATCGCACCGGCCAGCGTGGGCGAGTAGCGAACCTCGAGCCGCGACTCTTCCGGCCGCCGCTCGGCGGGCACCTTAACGGTCAGCTTGCCGACGGTATCCTTCGGCCGCAGCGCGCCGGAGAAGCTGTCCATCTTCAACATGCCGTGCACATAGCAGGGGAAGCGCATCTCCATGGCGTCCGACTCTTCGTCGGTAAGCGCCTTCATGCGGATGACCGCTTCGCCTTCCTTCTGGACCTTGACGCGCCAATCGATTCGCGCTTCGCCGCCGGCGTCGATTTGTGCCGTCTGGACCAGTTCGCCCAGCGGCGCGAGTTGCTTACCGTCCAGCTCCAAGGCCACCTTCACGGCCTTCTTGCTCTTCAGGTAGTTGTGCACGTTGGCCGAGAGGACCACTTCGTCCGTCTCGACGAAGAACCGGGGCGCTTGCATCCGCAGGATAAGGTCCTTTCGGGTGACGACTTCGGTGGCGCCTTCACCCACCTTGGTCCCCTGGCCCATCGCCCACACCTTGATTTTCCAGGTGGTCAGGTTCTCGGGCATGTCGAGCGCCACTCGGGCGGTGCCGTCGCCGTCGGTTTCCAGCGCGCCGACCCAAAGTGCCGTGTCGGCGAAGTTCTTTCGCACGGTGGGCTGGACCATCGGCTGGCCACCTCCACCGCCATCTGCCTTGTCGGCCATGGCCAGACCGTTGGCCATCTTCGACTTCTTCATGGGCGCGGCCCTGGCGGAATCCATTGCCATGGCGGCCATTGGTGCTCCCGGCGCCATTGCCATGCCGGACTTGCGACGGCTCATTCCGCCCATGCCGCCGCCGAAACCTCGGGCCCTCTGCTTGCTTTCCTGCTCGGCCATCTGCCCTTCCGCCTTGCCATGACCTACGGCGTCCATCTCCTCGGCCACGGTGGCACCGAAGGCGCCCAGGTTGTTCATGCCCGGCTTCTTGGGCAGCACCAGGTTGCGGAAGAAGCGGCCGAGGTTGCTCTCGGTGCGCGGGTTGTGGCGTCGTCGCCACTTCCAGAAGAACTCCTTGATGTCGGCCACGTTCGAGCCGCCCGAGATGTACTCGACCGACTTGTCGTAAATGGCAACCACCGTCGAACCCACGAACGGCTTGCCGAAGAAGTCGGTCAGGGTGATTTTCACCTTGGCCTTCTCACCCGGCTTGTAAGCTTCACTAGAAGGTTCCAGGGCGACGTTGAGCACCCGTTTCTCGGGCGGAACGACGATCTCTTTGTTCTCCGAATGCACGCGGCCGTCGGCCACGGTAACCGCCTCGACGAAGAAGTTGGGCATATCCTTCTTAACCACGCCCACTTCGGCCGTCGTGCTCTTGCCCTTCATGCGGATGATCTTGGGCGGCAGGTAGATGCCGTTTGCCGGTCGCACGAACAAGAGCACGGTCGAGCCAACTCGATCGGTGTTGATCTGTAGCTTGACCGTGTCGCCCGGCTTGTACTCGCGCTTGTCGGGCACAAGCTCGATGTTATTGTAGCGGAAGTCGGAGCCGTCGAAGCCTTCGCCGATAATCGTGAAGACGTAACCGCCTTCAATCGTGTGATTCTTGGCGTCGGTCAGCTTGTAGGAGAAGCGGTATTGGCCCTTCAGCGACGCCTTGATGCGCAGGCTGGCCCGACCTTCGTCGTTGGTGGGCAGGTCCCAGTCGCGGATGGGCGTCTCCACCGGTTGGCCGTTCTTGTAGGTGATCTTCATGATCGAGAGCTTGCCCTTGCCCTGGACCGGTTTTCCGTCCAGCGTTCGGGCCGAGCAATTCAGGTCGATCGTGTCGCCCAGGCGGTAGTAACCCCGATTGACCCAGGTGTAAACCTTGAACGGCTTCCGCGCCACCAGCACTTTGCCCGTGCCCACTATGGTGCGTCGCGATTTGTCGACCACCTCGGCAGTTATCGAGTAGCTGTGATCCTGGTCCGGATGAATCGCCTTGGCCAGGCCCGTGTCGATCTTGACCTTCACGGTGCCGTCCTTGCCGATCTTGACCTCGCGCTCGGCCACAACCTCGGGCGGCGTGTGGCGATGCGGCCACCAGAAGGGCGTCGGGCGGCGGCAACCCCACTCGCTCCAGCCGGGATACCAATTGTAATCGTAGGCGTACCACCAGTAGCCCTTGCCGTAGAGCCAATCCCAAGGACCGATCGGATACCAGCGCTCCGTATGGCTGGTTCGGGTGACCTTGTACTTCACCTTGGCTTCGGTTACCGGTGAACCGAAATAGTATTTGGCGTTGATCGTGGCCGTGATCGTCTCGCCCAGCATGATCGGCTCCTTGGGCGCGTCGACGGTCACCTCGAACTCGGGCTTCTTGTATTCCTCGACGCGGAACGTGCCGCCGCCGAGATGGGCATACTGCGTCGTGACCGCTTTGGTGACGGCCTTCAGTAGCTTGCCGGGGCCGCGGCTGCTGGTTCTCGTAGCTACCTTCTTATTGCCGCGCACACCCAGCCGATAGACTCCCAGCATGGCGTCGGCCGGCAGCTTCAACTCGCCTTCGATGCCGCCGAAAGCGTCGGCCTTGACCTTCTTGTCGACGATCTTCTCGCCCTTGGGGTTCTGTATCTCGACGGTGAACTGCTTGCCCGCGAAATCCGACGTATCCGCCTTGTCGTACTGCGCGTGGCGGACCCAGAACTTGTATTTCACCGTCTGGTCGGGCCGGTAGACGGGCCGGTCGGTAATCGTGTAAACCTTGGTCGCCTCGTACTGCTGGTCGTAATACTCGCCGTACCAGAAGCGGCTGAAACCCAGGTAGGCGAAGCGGCCACCGTCGGCTCGGGCGATGATCAGCCATTGGTATTGTTGTGTCTTCTCCTTGGAGATGTCGGGCACGAGTTGGCCGTCGGCGTCGGTGAACTCGGCGAACTGCTCGGTGGTTATCTGGAACTGATTGCGTTTGACGTACTTCTGCCGGTAGCCGAAGAACTCGACATTGGCCTTTGCCACCGGCTTGCCGCTGACGGCGTCGGCCACGAAGTAATAGGTCTTGCCGCTAAGCGCCTTCTTAACGATGGCCGTGTCGTTCACCCACATTATGATGTTGCTGACGTTGCCGTCGGCCATCCGCGCGCGAAGCAGGTAGGCGCCCGGCTTGTCCAACGTCGTGGTTATTGTAACCCGCTTGTCAAAATGGTCCTTGCGCGGCTTGAGCGGCCTTTTCCAGGAGGCCACCTCTTCGCCCAGGTATTGCTTCTGGTTCTCGTGAACCAACCGGTATCCGATATTCGAGATATTGAACTTGCGGTGATCGAGCCGACCCGGCCGACTCTTGATGTAGGCCTTGACGTCTTCCAGCAGCTTGCCGACCTTGATTTCATGGGCGGTGAAAGCGACCGACGTGCCGTTACGGAACCGATACTCGACCGAAGCCCCACGGCCGGCCGGCTGATCCTGGACTGCCTCGAACCGGCCCCAATTATTCACGATTTGCGCCAAGCGATCCTGGTAGTACTGCTTGCGGTTGTTGCCGGGATACTCCTTGATGCAACGCTTCCAGTAATCGGCCGCCTTGGGGTACTGGCGGCGGTTCTCGAAGATCGATGCCAACTGTTCCAGCGACTGACGACCGTAATCACTATTGCCGCTCCCGGCGATCGATTGGTAGATCTTGATGAAGTTGAACTCGTCGGGCAACTCCAGCCGCTTGACACCCGAGGCCAGTCGGGCGATGGTTTCGTTCTCGGCCAGCGTGTGCAGCGCGTAGGTGCCGCTTTCGTCCTTCTTCGTGTCGTCGGTCTGCATCCGGCCAAACCGCCAGCCGAACTGGGCCATGGTTTGAACGCCAAACTGGTTCTGCAGGAAAGCGGCAAACTGCATGCGGACTTCATTCCGCCGGCCGGCGTCGAACTCCATCGCCTGGACCAAACACCAGCGCCAGCGCTGTCCGTCGGTCTCGGCAGCCGCCCAGTCCTTGGGCACACGATGAAATACCGGCTTGCCCTCCTCGTCGACCGGCGCTCCGGTAACCGAATGTCCGCGACCCCAGCCGGGATCGTAGTCGGGCAGCACGTTCAGGTCGGTTGCGTACTGGAGTCGCCATGCCTCGGAATAGCCCCGGTTGTTAAGCAGCATCCGCGAAAGCGCCAGGAAGAAATTGCCGACCGACGCATGGTCGTCGTCCTTGACGGCCAAGGGCTTCCCCTCGACCATGAGTTGCAGGGCCCGAACCCGGTCTCGCTCGGTGGCGTTGACCATGTTTCCGCCGCCCCGTTTGTTGCCGCGATGGAACTTGCCGGCCACGATGTGGCCGTGATGCCGCACCTGCATGTAGTTCTCGGCGGCTGCCCAAAGCAATCGCCAGTTAGCCTTGTGGACCTCGATCACCGCTTCGCGAAACTCGTCGATTTCGTCAACGCGATTCAACCGCTGAAGACACTGCGTGGCCACCAGCAGGTCCTCGCCCACCTTGCGAGGTTCGTCGTTCGGATCCAGGGCCAGCTTCTTGAACCCCTCGTAGGCGTCCTTGAAGTTGCCGTCGCGTTGGGTCTTCAGCAACCGATCGCGTAGCGGCTGGTTGCCTGGCTTGGCGGCGGCGGCTAAGCCGGTCGAGAGACCTATGAGGATCAATGCCAGAATGGACGAACAGACAGGTCGGACGGCTTTCATGGTTTGGTCTCCGAATTAGAGCCTAACGTGGCAACTTCCTCGCACGGTGCGCGTATGTTGCACTGTTGTTTATTCAGTTTTGCGTTTGTTCCCGACCAGCGACGCTAATCTCCATGGCGTCGCGCTTGGCCCAGGGTAGTTTCAGGTCGAACCACTCGGTTCGGCTCTTGTATTTCAAACGGACGTGGTCCAAGTAGTCCTTCATTCCGCGGGCGCCGATGCCCACGTTGTCGGCCACGACCGTTGCCTTGTCGCTAAGTTTTCCCTCTAACGTCGTCAGGATGGGATGGTAGTTCGAGTAGCCGCAATCGATGAAGAGGAAATCGATCGGCCCTTCGAGCTTCTTGACCACTTCGCGAGCGTCGCCCTGCCGGACGGTTATTATTTTGTCCAGGCCGGCCTTGCGGAAATTGGCCTCCGCCTGGCGAACCCGATCGGGGCTAAGCTCGATCGAGATCAACCGGCCCCGACCGGCCGCCTGCAACTCCCGGCCAATCCACAGCCCGGAATACCCCAGTGCCGTGCCACATTCGACAACCAGCCGAGGCTTGGCTTCTCGAACGAGTCCGGCCAGCCGCTGGGCCTTCTTGGGGCCGATCATGTAAACGGGTCCCTCCAGGCAGGTCTTTTCGACCTGGTCGATGACCGTCTGGACTCGTTTGTGTGCGGGCGATTCGTTGGTTGGCTGGGCGGCCGCCGCGCTTCCGGCAATCAGCAGCCACGTCAGGCAGGTTGTTGCGTTCATGGGAGTTCCTCGGTGAGATGGGGCGAAAATACCGCAAGATGCCGGCTGTCCATCGCCACGTTTCTGTAGACGAGCGCCAGGCCGACAAAGTTCCAGGCAAAATCATAACAGTTTTCTTTCGGCCGAAGGACCCCCGCCGGATAGGGGTGGCGGCGGTAATGGGCGCGAAGGAAGCGGGAAATGGGAGGGGAAATGGAAAAAGGGAAAAAGGGGAAAGCGTTGATTGTCGGTTCAGCTTCCCTCAAAAACCCATCTTAATAATTGTGTCCCATGCCAGCGCTTCCCACAATTTACACCGCCCTTTCCCCCTTTCCCCTTTTTTCCCTCCCTGCTTTCCCCGGTCTCACTTCTTCCCCCTTTTCCGGCCAAGCGGCCCGAAATGGCTTGCAGTCTTTCCCGACCGGTGAATAATAAGGGTAAGCAGAGCAACCACGCCGACAGCGGGGCCCGTCACACTACACGGAACGAGCGAGAGCCACGGTGCAAGAGCATTTCGATCCATACGGCGAGTGGCTGGGTTTCGAAGCCGGCCGTCAGCCAACCAATTTCTACGAACTGCTGGGACTGAACCAGTTCGAGTCGGACAAGGAGGCCATCTCGCACGCGGCCGACACCCGAACGGCCAAACTCCGCGCCATCCGGCCGGGCGAACACCTGCCCGAATGGTCGCAGTTGCTCGATCAGTTGGATCAGGCCAAGACCTGCCTGCTCGACCCGGCCGCGAAGGCTACCTACGACGACGGTCTTCACCGTACCGCCGGACCCTCTCCGGCTGCTGTTCCTGCCAGCGGAGAGCCCCGAGTCGCCTCGCCCTGGGATATGCCCGTCCACGCGTCCGCACAGCCCACGACGCCCCAGGAAACCACGCCCGGTCAGCCGGCCGGCCCAACGGCCCCGCCGGGCATGACGCCTGAGCAGCCTACTCAACCCACAACGCCGCCGGGAATGGCGCCGCCGGGAATGGCGCCGCCGGGAATGGCGCCGCCGGGAATGGCGCCACAGCAGCCGGTCTATCCCACGACGCCCATGGGCATGACGCCGCAACAGCCCGCGCAGCCAACAACACCCATGGGCATGGCACCGCAGCAACCGCAACAGCCGCTCGACCCAACGGTGTCGATGGGCATGGCGCCGCTGCAACCGCTCGACCCGATGGCGCCAATTGGAATGCCAGGGCAGCAACCGCAACAGCCGGTCGACCCAGTGGCGCCGATGGGCATGACGCCACAGCAGCCAGCGCAGCCTACGACACCCATGGGAATGACGCCGCAACAACCGCAACAGCCCGTCTATCCAATGATGCCGATGGGTATGGCACCACAACAGCCGCAGCAACCCGTCGATCCAATGATGCCGATGGGCATGGCACCGCAACAGCCCGTAGATCCAATGATGCCGATGGGCATGGCACCACAGCAGCCCGTCGATCCAATGACACCGATGGGCATGGCGGTTCCCGTGGGAATGGGGTCCGGGCCACCGGCCGCTTTGCCGGTTGGCACAACGGCCTATCAGCCGTCGGGCGTCATGGGCGCCGAGCCGCTGGTTTCCGCCGATTCGCCGTCGATGGGCGCTCGAGCGGCCGAAAAGAGCCAGTCGGGCACGCCTTGGTTTGCCATCCGCCTGCTGGTGCTGTTGATCGTGTTACTGCTGGTTGCGTTCGTCTGG
>CAZDHN010000338.1:0-7355 GCA_964505115.1 uncultured Planctomycetaceae bacterium | reverse complement strand
CATGGCACGAGCGTCATGATGTAGTTTTCAAACGACAATCCACCGGGGCAAGCCCGGTGGCGTCATCTCGAAGTCGTCGAAGTGGCGCTGTCATACTAACCATGCAACCGTTAATTGGAGATCAACATGACACACATTCACCAGCTCATCTTCCTCGGCCTGTTGTGCGGATGCACGGCAGTGACATGCACGGCTCGCGGGCAGTGGACCACGATTTATGGTTCCGCTCGGCAGGAGGCACGCGAGGTGTCCAGTGCTTCGCTGGCCGTGCCGCTTCCGCCGGAACAATGGAAGGCGACCGTAGCGCGGCGGCGGGAGATGTGGCGGGAGATGCTGGGGCTATCACCCTTGCCGCCGCGCACGCCGCTAAAGGCCACGATAACCGGCACGCTGGAGCGTGGTGACTACGTGGTCGAAAAAATCCACTTCCAGTGCCTGCCCGGGGCTTACGTGATCGGCAACATTTATCGTCCGGCCAAGTCCAAGGGTCGGCTGCCCGCCGTGCTCTACCTGTGCGGCCACACCAAGGGGAAAGTGCAACCGACTTACCAGGCCAACCCGCGCTGGTTTGGCCAGCATGGATACGTCGCGCTGGTGTTGGACCCGATCCAACTTGGCGAGTCGCAGGGATTCCACCACGGCACGTACCGGGACGAGCGTTGGGATTGGCCCAGCCGTGGCTACACGCCGGCCGGGACGGAAGTCTGGAACGCCATGCGGGCTTTGGACTATCTGCAGACGCGGCCCGACGTCGACGCCGAGCGGATGGGAGTGACGGGCCTCAGCGGGGGCGGCGTCATCTCCTGGTGTCTGGGTGCCGCCGATGAGCGAGTCAAGGTGGTTGTTCCGGTCTGCCAATCCGGCAGCATCGGGCAGGGGGGTACCGATCGGGCCACCGACGGCCACTGCGACTGTGCGTTCTGGATCAACTACTACCGCTGGTGCTGGCCCGACATCGGCGCCCTGATCGCGCCCCGAGCGTTTCTGATCGCTTCCGGTTCGGAGGACGTCTTGTGGCGTCCCCAAGGCTACCGCGACGTGGCCACCCGCATCCGGCATCAGTACGCCGCCTTGGAGGCCGGCAGCCAGTTCGACCTCGTTGAAGACATGACGCCGCACGGTTATACGCCGAAACTCCGCCGGGCGATTTTCACCTGGTTCAATACCCATTTGAAGAACGATCCGACACCGGTCACGGACGACATTACCGACTTCGTCGAGCCGGAGGAGAACCTGCTGGTCTTCGGCGGCAAGCTGCCCGAGCAGGATGAAATGACTCGGATCGACAAGCTGCTGGTACGAAAAGCGGATTTGCCGACGATTACGGACGAGGCCGCCTGGCGGGCGCACCAGACAAGCGCGATCAAGCGGCTGCGAGAACTCACTTTCCGCTACACCGTATCGGACAGCGCTCCGCGGCGGCGGGACTGCCGATCAGACGGCGGCAACAAACTTGGCACCATGTACGCCACGCAGGTTTTCGACAGCCAGGACGGGATGACTGTCAGCATCAAGACCAAGCGATCGCAAAAGTCCAAGTGGCCCATCCCCACGCTGGCATTCGCCGTGCAACCGGACGCCCGAAGTACCTTCGTGGGCGGCGGTTCTTCCCGACCCGGCATTTCGAGTGAGTTCACGACCGCCGCCGTCGAGGTGCGCAATACTGGAGCAACATCGGTCGGGCCTGGCTATCTGTGGACGGCACGGCGAACCTATCCGCTACTGGGTCAGACACTTCCCGAGCGTCAGGTCGGCGATCTGCTGGCCGCCGTCGCGCTTTTGAGGCAAGAGCCGGTGACGGGGCCGGTGGCCGTTTATGGTCGGGGCCACACGGCGCCGCTGGCCATCTATGCCGCGCTTCTCGACCCCCGGATCAGCGAGATCGTGCTGGCCGACTGCCCCACCAGCCACGAGGACCCGCAAACGCCCGAATTCCTGGGGGTGCTGCGGATCGGCGATCTGCCTCACAACCTGGCGCTTGCCTATCCGCGCACAATCACATTCGTGGGCAAGATGCCCGAAGCCTACAAATGGACGCAACAACTCTACGAGAAGCTAGGGGCCGGCAAACACATTCGAGTAATCCGAAGCATCCGTGATTGGCGCCCGCGATAACATCATAGCCCGAAGCGTAAGCGAGGGAGAAGTACAGTCACAGTCTGTGAATGCAACCCGCTTCTGCACTTCTCCCTCGCTTACGCTTCGGGTTACGATTTGAGGAGCTAACATGCTGAATTCGTTTCTGACTGCATTAGTCCTGTCGTCCTGCGTTTCCGCGCAGGACGCTCCCATCCTGAAGAACGGCGGTTTTGAAACGGCCGCGGAAGCGAGTGCCGGAGCGGATGGACTCCTGAACGGCTGGAAACTGGTCCAGCCGCCTCGGGTCCCCGCCGCGTGGACGCCCAATCCGGCCTACGCCGGCCAGCTTGCCGTATGCCAATCGGAGCCGGGCAAGCCGGGCGCTCACGCCGGCCGGCAATTCGTTCGCATTACGGCGAACAGCAAGACCGCGCATCTCTACCAGATGTGCCACGGACTGGAAGCGGGCAAGTGGTATCGGGTTTCCGCGTGGGTGCGAGGCGGGGCCGTTTCCCTCTCTTTCTACGAGTACATGCAGTCGGCAAAGATCGGCGGCCGGAACGTGGCCCAGTCGACGGCCGCCGGCAAGGAGGACAGCAAATGAACCAATGCATGGAGGGCCAACCGTCTCGCAATAGCCGCCAGCGGAAGCTGGCGGTTGCGTCGCGGATGCGCAACCGCTTCCAGCCGAGAGTATAACGCCACCCAACCGCCAGCTTCCGCTGGCGGCTAATGGCAGCATGGTAGGTCGGGATTTCCGTGCCTGACCTGATAAACCAAAACAGCAATGGGGGACTGCAATGAAGAACCACTCGATACCAGCAATTGCTACCATTCTCGGCCTGGCATTCTGCACGCGGTCACTGGCCGCCGATGAGCGGCCAAACATTGTGTTTTTATACGCCGATGACTTGGGGTACGGCGATCTGGCCTGCTACGGCAGCACGAAAAGCGGCAGGTCCACTACGCCATGGTACGCTACATGGACGAGCAGATCGGTCGCGTGCTCGACGCCCTTGATGAACTCGGACTGAGCGACAATACGCTGGTGCTGTTTTCCAGCGACAACGGGGCCGGCAAAGGCCGCGGCGGCTCCCGCGGAACGGCAACTTTCCGGTCGATACGGCCGCATTCCCCGGCCTCAACTCCCTAATTCGGGGTAATTTCAGCGGATTGCCTGTCGGTTTGTTGTGCCGTCGGCAGGGCCGGACTACAATAGTCACACTGGCCGCACGATACACGGGTAGCCAAACGAGCGAAGCACTCATCCAAGGACTCTCGATCAGCGAGGCATATGACGATGAAAGCCAGAAGAAACCGAGTACCGGCAATTGCCCCACTGTCGGCCGTCGTGCCGTTTGTCTTGGCAGTCACGCTGATGGTAACGTTGGGCTGAGCATCACCGGCACGCTGAACTTCTCGGCGCTCGGCGCCGGCGGCTTCAAGATCGACCTCGTTTCGCTTCAGTTCCCCGGCGGGTCGCCCGGCGACGCAGACAACTTCTCGGCTGAACCCGAGTCCTCGTACGTCTGGGAGTTCGTTCGCGCGGACAGTTTTGTCGGCGTTTTCGATGAATCGCTGTTCGATCTCGACACCAGCGGGTTCTCGAATTCCGTCACGAATACGTTCGGCGCCGGCCAGTTCGCCATCATCGAACTCTCCGGCAACGCCCTGGCGATCACCTTCAACTCCGCCGTACCCGAGCCCTCCACCCTCATCCTTTCCGCCCTCGGCCTGCTGGGGCTAGGCCTCGTCGGGCGGCGGCGGAAGAGGTAGATTTGCGGTCCTGCGGGATGGAAATCCTCCGCCGGCACATGGCCCAACAAACGCCCCATTTCTCGGACGCGGGCTGCTGCTTTCCTTGCCGAGTTGCGTGCGGTACACTGTAGGCATGCCACGGATGGCCGCAACGGCGGGATTGGATCCTCATGCCGCGAAGCTCGCCCGATATGAAGAGCCGGCCGTGCTCTTGCGTGACTATCCCGGCCTAGCCCACCGACGCTTGACCGGCAGGTCTTGAATTCACAAGGAGCCCGTTCTTATGTTTCGCATCATGCTGTTGTCCGTCGTGCTATGTGTTTGTGTGGCCACTTCGCTGTTTGGCGCACCGCCCACGGACGGGTTGATCTTCTACCAGGACTTCGATCACGCGGGCCGGGCGCTGTGTGGTCGGGGATGGGCTTGCGACCAGAGCATTCCGGCGGCGCGGTTCGTGCCGGGCCGATTTGGGAAAGCGTGCCGGTTCGAGCGGCCGCGTTTGAATTTTCTTTCGCCCAACCAGGCATCCGTGGAAACGGGCGCGGCCGGCTTTGTGAAAGGCGACGGGGTGACGCTGGCTGAAGCTGACACGGACACCGCGTTCGGCAAGAAGGCCCTGAGCGCCAAAACGCCGGCCGTGGGTGTTGTCTGGTCGACCGAGCCAGTGGCGGTGCGGGTCAAGGCGCCGCACCGGCCGGCCAAGGTTTTTTTGTTTTCGGCCTATCTGCGTGCCGATCGGCCCGGCGTGAAGGTGCGTCTGGTATTGGCCGACCGCAACGAATCCGGCGAGTGGCGCGGCGAGATCGAGGCGGCAAACAAGAAGGTCGCCAAGGAGAATCCCAAGGCAGTCAAACCGCCGCTGGAAACGGTCTCCACGCCGGGGCTTGCCACGTTGGATACGACGTGGCGTCGTGTCCGTGCCCGGCTGGAGGTCGACACCCGCCGCGAGGAGCAGCTTCTGGTCGCAACTCTGGAGGCGGTGGAGGGAACACCGGCCACGATCCTGGCCGATGGTCTGCAACTCGAGCAGGCGTGCGTCTATCCTCTTAATAACACCGACCCCACGTCGTGGATTCCAGGCGGCCAGCGACAATGGCCGAGTTGGATCGATCTTCCCGTTAGCGAGACCGGGTTCAGCGGCCAGCGCGGGACGTTGGGCTGCTGGGCGCGACCCATGCCCGACCAGTGCGGCGGCACGCGCGACGTCAACGCCATTCTCACGATCGGCACCGGATGGTTCGCGCCCCTTTGGCAGGTGGGTGGCGGCCGGTGGTACGTTGGCGAGGGCCCGACCAAGCAGCCGCAAGGAAAGCTGAACGGCGGCGGCGTGGCAAAGGCCCTGCTGGAGCCGGGCCGGTACGAAGGCTGGCACGCACTCTGCCTGGCCTGGGACGAGAAGGAGGCGGTCGGTTACCTGGACGGCAAGCCCTTCGGAAAAACACCCCTGGTTCCGGGTAGACCGGTGCATGGAACGCTCCTGCGGCTGGGAGGCAGCTTCCTGGGGAGCACGCCCATGACGGGCGATCTCGATGAGGTGGCTCTCTATGACCGACGGCTGGCCGAGGCCGAAATCGCCGCCTTGGCCGATGCCAGCGAGCCGCTCAAAACCAAGCTGCCCGGCATCCTACTGCGGCGTCCCCAGCGACTGGCTTTCCTGCGCAGCGAGCGCGAAGCGCGGATACCGGTCGAGCCCGTGCCGTATGGCGAGCCGGCGGCCGATGCGTCGCTGACCGCCAGCGTACCGGACTTGAAAGCCGAGATGGCCGAGACTGTTTCCGCGGGCAAATCAGCGGCGCTGGTCATCCGGCCGTGGCTGCAATCGCCGGGGAAGTTTAAGCTTTCAGCGCGGGCCAGATCGGGAAAGAGCCAGGTCGAGGCAAGCGATTTGGTGGAGGTCTTCGAGGAGCCGGCCGGACGCGAGTTCATCATCTACGCCTGGGGCGGCGCCGACGCGGATCTTGAAGAGCGCGGCTTCAATTGCCTCTTCGGCCAGCCGCGCGGTTTGCTCGAGCGCGGCATGTGGGCCCTGGCACGCATTGACGTGCGCCAGAGCGTGCCGCACCCCTGGTCGCCCCAAACGCGAGTTTTGGCGGAGGCCGCGGCCGAACGAGTGGCCGGCCGGGCGAAAGCCCATCCCAACGTGCGGGCCTGCCTTGTCAACAGCGAATGCTCCCATCCGCCCTTCCCGACCGAGGAACAGTGGTTCCTGGATTGGATGCGGAAGGAGACGGGCCTGAAGGCAATTCCGCCCGAGGTCACTCACCGTCCCTTGCGCGTAGCGCCACCGACTGCCGCCGATGCGCCGCCGCTTCTTGCGGAGGATTACCCGCCCTACAAGTTCATGCGCTGGTGGACTAAACGCGGTCAGGGGTATTACCTGCTGAACAATCAGATCGCGCGTTGGATGCGCCGGGCCGGCCTGCATGCGACCTACTACAGCGACCAGCCCGAGACGGACACGCAGTTCGAGGCAATGGATCTGATCGATTACTGGGCCTACCCAAAATGTCCCGACGGATTGGTGGCCAGTTTCTCGCGGGCGTCTTGCTTCGCGCGTCTTGCCGGCAAGCCGTTTCAGGCGATGCCCGGCACGATCTATTGGGACGACGGCAGCGGGCTCTGGCTGACTGACGACGACGGGAAGCGAAAGGTGTTGTGCCTCAGCCCCGATTGCCTCAAGGAGAACATGTGGATATCGGTCGCCTGTGCGACGTCGAGCATCGGCATGTATGGCATCGGCGAGCGGCACACGCAGCTTTACGACAAGGCCTGCAATACGGCCATGACGGAGGGCTACCGGCTGATCCAGCCCGTGGGCGTTTTGGTGGGCGGCCTGCCGGAGGAGCAGGCGCGAGTTGCCTTCCTGGAAACCGACGGCCTGTATTTCCTTCAGCCAGGGGTTCACAATAAGTGGATGCGCCATTGGGTGAAGCGCAACGTGGGCCGCCGCCTGGCTCGCGAGCGACTGCCTTTCGATTCGATTAGCGACGATCATGTCTATGCCGGATGGCTGAAGCATTACGACGCCGTCGTTGTGCCTGGTGCCTGGTGCTTGCCGGAGCGGACCCACCGCGCGCTGGCGGCCTACGCGGCGGCGGGCGGAAAAGTGATCGCCGACGAGGTGATGCGGGCCGAAATACCGGGCATGACGCGGCTGAAAATCAAGACGCAGGAGTACCCTGACGAAATGTTGGCCCGGGAGCTTGGCGGTTGGGCCAAGGGCTTTCAGCCAAAACGCCGGAAGTGGGCGCGGGTGACGCCCGCTGAGGATGTCTTCACCTACACGCGGGAGGCGGGTCCGGCGCGCTACGTCTTCGTAATAAACGACCGCCGCGAGTGCGGGCCGCAGTACGACAAGTGGAAGGTCATGCTCAACGGTGTCACCAGCAAACCGAGCGAGCGGCTGCGTGACAAAGGGCTGCCGCAAGACGTGCGGGTTAACATTCCCGCCGGCTTCGTGGTCTATGACGTGCTGGCTCACCGGCGACTGGAGGGCAAGTCGGAGGGCGACGGCCAGG
>CAZDHN010000337.1:0-7360 GCA_964505115.1 uncultured Planctomycetaceae bacterium | reverse complement strand
ATCCCCCTTTGTTCTGAAAACGCATCTTTGCCATAGCCAAACGCACTGGCGTTACCGGCAGCGCCAGGAAACTTGCTGCCAGCAACAACTTACGGAAAACTACGCTTCAACCGGATGAATCTGAATAGATACGTAGTTGATAGTTGATAGCGGTGTGGGTGGTAGCGGCGAGTGTTCGAAAACGTTCTGCCAAGGGGAAAGCCGACTCCGGAGAATCATCGTAGCCAATCACCACATCGCATTCCGTCGGCAGCACCAATAGCTATCAACTATCAACTACCAACTGCGTCAAAAGCCTTCCGGCAGTTCGTGGCCCATCTTGTCGCGTTTGGTGGCCAGGTATCGGGCGTTGTGCTCGTGAGCACTTGCCCGGATGGGAACCTGATCGACCACGCCCAGGTCGAACCCGCCGTAGATGAAGGCGTCGGTCTTTTTCGGGTTGTTGGTCAGGAGACGGACTTTCGACAACCCCTGGTCCTTGAGTATCTGGATCCCCACGCCGTAGTCGCGGCTGTCGGCCTTGTGGCCCAGTGCCAGGTTGGCTTCGACCGTATCCATGCCTTGATCCTGAAGCTCGTAGGCTTTGATCTTCTCGGTCAATCCGATGCCGCGTCCTTCCTGCGGCAGGTAGACCAGCACGCCGTCCCCCTCCAGGCCGATCATCTCCAGTGCCATCTGAAGCTGGTCGCCGCAGTCGCAACGCACCGAAGCCAGCAGATCGCCGGTGAGGCAGGCCGAGTGAAGTCGGACCAAGGGCGCGGGCACCTTCGACGGATCGCCAAACACCAGCGCGATCGGCTGCTGGCTCTCGTACTTTACTCCGTAGGCGAAAACTCGCGCGTGGCCGAATCGGGTAGGTAGATCGGCCGAGGCTATGCGGTAGACGAGTTTCTCCCTTTGCCGGCGATAGCGGATCAACTCTTCGATCGTAATGATTTCCAACTCGTGCTCCCGAGCCAACTCGCAAAGTTGCTCGCGCGGCGCCCGATCGCCGTTGGCGCCCAGAATCTCACAGAGCACGCCGGCCGGTTGCAGATCGGCCATTCTGGTCAAGTCCACGGCGCTCTCGGTATGGCCGGCCCGACGCAACACGCCACCCTCTTTGGCCACCAAGGGGAAGAGGTGCCCCGGCCGGACAAAGTCGGCGGGAGTACTATCCGGATTAACGATCGCCTGAATTGTCAGCGAGCGCTCTTGCGCCGTAATGCCCGTGCGGCAACTCTTGTGATCGATCGGCACGGTGAAATTCGTGCCCAGCGGGGCGGTATTGTCCTCGACCATGGGAGGCAGATTGAGCCGTTGGCAGACCTCCGGCAAGATGGGCATGCAGAGCTGACCCCGGCCGTGGGTTATCATGAAATTGACGGCCTCGGGCGTCACCTTCTCGGCCGCGCAAACGAAGTCGCCTTCGTTCTCGCGGTCCTGGTCGTCCATCACGATGACAATCTTCCCCTCGGCGATGGCGTCCACGGCCGCTTCGATTGTAGAGTATTGCTCCGACACGATTCCCTCTCCAGTCATTGCTGATCTTCCGTTTAGCCGCCGCGCGAAACTTGCCTCGCGGCTCCGACAGTTGTCGGCCCCGGCCGGACAAAGTAAAATGGCTCATGTATTTCCATTCTAAGCGGTTGGGGAACCCAGTTCCAGGGGTTAGACGGAATAGTAAGGACTGTCATTCGGGTGGTATCGCGAAAAACGGCCCTGTTATTGCTAAGTCTGGCGGCGGCATGCGGTTCTCCGCTTGTCGCTGGGGCCGGGGAATTGGGGTACGAAACAACTCGCAACGTCACCTACGCCCAGCGCGACGACAGGCCGCTCCGGGCCGATGTTTACAAGCCGATCGGAAAGGGGCCCTTTCCCGCCGTGCTCTGCGTTCACGGCGGTGCCTGGATAGGGGGCGACAAGACCCAATTGGCCCATATCGCCCGAATGCTGGCCAAGCACGCCTACGTGGCCGTGGCGATCAGCTATCGGCTGGCTCCCCGGCACAAGTTCCCGGCACAAATCGAGGATTGCCGAGACGCCGTTCGCTGGATGCGCTCCGGCGGCCGGGAATTCGGAATCGACCCGAAGCGAATCGCCGGCTGGGGCTACTCGGCCGGCGGGCATCTGGTCGCGCTTCTGGGCGTAACCGGCGATGACGACGAGGCGGGCAAGTCGACCAGATTGCGGGCGGTTGTGGCTTGCGGCGCTCCGTGCGACTTCCAGAACATACCGCCGGACAATCAGGGCATGTCTTACTGGCTGGGCGACACCCGACGCCGCAAACCCGAGGCCTACCGCCTGGCTTCGCCGATCCAGTTCGTCTCGCCCGACGATCCGCCCACGCTCTTCCTGCACGGCCAAAACGATCGCCTGGTGAAAATCGACCAGCCCGTCGCAATGGCCGCACGATTAAAGGCGTCGGGCGTCGACGCGAAAATGTACGTGATACCCGACGCCGGCCACCTTCGAGCCTTCCTCAACGATGACGCCAGCGCCGAGGCGACGAAGTTTCTGGACAAGCAACTCAAGTAGCCGCAACCGTTCGCCCACGCTGGGGGTGGCGTTCACCCGTAGCTGGATTCGCAAAAGTTCAGTTGTAATGCGACGAACCGAATTCTTGCGAATCCGGCTACAATCACGCTACACGCCCGCAAAGGCTCGCAGGTCCTTTTCGATCCGATCCAGTCGCTCCGCTTGACCGGCCAGGGTCGACCGGGGATCGGCGCTTTCTTCCGCCGGGTCGAAGGCGAACATGTAGAACTTCACCTTGGGCTCCGTGCCCGAGGGGCGAACCGCGATGTAGTTGCCCGCCGCCTCCAACTCGAGAATGACCATGTCGCCCCGAGAGCAATCGAGCGCGTGCGGCTGGCCGCCCGTCTCGGTCACGGTCTGGCTTAGATAATCGCGGCGTCGGGTGATTGCCAGTCCGCCCAGCGTATTGGGCGGACTGTCGCGGAACCCGGCCATCACGTTCTTCATGCGGTCCATGCCGGAAGCGCCGGGCATCATCACGGAAATTGTCCGCTCATCGTGGCAGCCGTACTTCCGGAACAGGGCCAAAAGTTTCTCGTACAACGATAGCCCTTCGGCCTTCAGTTGGGCTGCCAGTTCGGCCAGCAGCATGGCGGCCACCGCGCCGTCCTTGTCGCGCACGTGGGTGCCGGCCAGGAATCCGTACGACTCCTCGGCCCCGAACACAAAATTCTCCGGCCCGCGCAGGTCCATCTCCTGGCCGATCCATTTGAAGCCAACCTGCAAGTTTCCGGCCGTTTGCACGCCGTAATCGTCGGCCACGCGGCGGATCAGTTCGGTGGTGACCAGTGTTTTGACAACGTAGAGTTCCGCCTTCAGCGTGCCGGCCGCCTTGTGTACGCCCAGCAGGTAGTCGGCCAACAGCGCGCCGATCTGGTTGCCCGTCAGGGCGATCCAATCCGCGCCTGCCTCAAGCGACTTGGGCACCGCGCAGCCGAGCCGGTCGGCGTCGGGGTCGGTGGCCATGATTAGCTCGGCACCCGTCTGCTTGGCGCGATCGATGATCTCGTCGAACACCCGAGGGTTCTCCGGATTGGCGCTGTGGCCGGGTACGTTGGGGAAGTCGGGGTCCGGCTCGGCATGTCGGGCGTATAGCTCGACGTCGTCGAACCCGACCGCCGCCAGCACCGGGCACACTGCCGTCGCGCCTACCCCGTGAAGCGGCGAGTAGATGATCTTCACGTCCCTCGGACCGGCATGACTTTCCGCCTTCACGGCTTCCAGAAAGGCGGCGTCGACCTCCTCCTGGCAATAGACGATCCGGCCGTCGGCCTTGGCTTCCTCGAACGGCACCCGCGGTATCTCCCGAACCGCCTCGGCACACTCGATTACGCCCTTGTCGTCGGGCGGGACGAGTTGACCGCCCGTCTTCCAATAGGCCTTCACGGCGTTGTCGCTGGGTGGATTGTGGCTGGCGGTTACTATTATGCCGCAGTCGCAGTTCTTATACCGCACGGCGAACGAAAGCTCGGGCGTGCTGCGGAACCCGTCCAGGAAGAAGACCTTGAAGCCGGCCGCCACCATGATCTCGCTACACAACTCGGCGAAGTGCCGCGAGCGGTGCCGCGTGTCGTAAGCGATAGCACAACTTAACGGTCGTCCGTCGCCATCTCCCCTCTCCCTTTGGGAGAGGGGCCGGGGGTGAGGGCTTTCTGAGGAGAGGGGCCGGGGGTGAGGGTTTTTAACATACTCTGCCAGCCCCAGCGCACTCTCGCCGATCGTCCTATCATTAATCGCATTCGTCCCGACCGGGTACATCCGGCCGCGACGCCCGCCCGTGCCAAAGGGGATCGTCTTCCAAAACGCCTCGTCGAGTTCCTCCCACCTTCCGGCAGCCAGATCGTCGGCCAGTTGGCCAACGTACTCGGCGTAGTACGGCTCGGTGAGCCATTCTCGGATATTTTCTACCGTCTTGGGTTTGAGTTTCCCTTCGGGCGCCGTGTCGAGCCGGCCAAGCGCCGTTTCCCGCAAGCTTTCAGTTCCAGACATCGATCCATCGGTTCAGGTTGGCGTGACAAAGTAGCCCAAATAAGAACTTATCGAGCGATGCTTGTCAAGGGAAGGGCGGTGCGGCTAAACGGCAAGGGCCGCAGAACAATTCCCATCCCCCGGCGGCCTCGCCCCCTTGTATCACCCCGCCATGGTGCGGTAGGATCGTGGCACGGCAAGTTGCCGGTTAGTGTCGACCCTCCAGATTGGAGAATTCTCCCATGTACCTCTCGCGTTTCGGCGTAAAGAACTACAAGTGCCTCGGCGAGATCGACATCCCGCTAACCCCAATCCACGTCCTCATCGGCGAAAACGACGCCGGCAAGACAAGTCTGCTGGAAGCGATGGGGGCGTTGTATGGGAGTGCGGAGAAGCCGTTGTCCGACGTGTTTTCGCAGCCCTGGGAAGGGCTGGAGTTGGTGCGGCACGGTGCTTCGGATGCTTGCATTACGCTTAAGGGCGTCTGGCGAGAACAGGCAGGCAGAGAATCGGCTCAGTCGGATTCCACGGTTGAATACGGTTTCAGGGTCGGATTTCCGACCGATGGCCGAGCTTGTCGGATTAGCGAGGAGTACATCGAACTCGATGGAACGGATCGTAGAGTGTTACCTGTCAGAAATCCTCGCTTAACCAGTATCTACCAGCAGCGCAGAGCAGAATCTTCTCCATCCGTTGATTCTGTGTTGTCCGCAGAAGCGTTGTCCGGGATTCTCAGGCCCGCACACAAGTACGCCCTCGACGCAAAGGAGATGTCGCTACCCGCCGCGTTTGACACGGAACGGCGCTTCGCGATGGACCACAGCGGCTTCGGATTGGCAACGTTGTTGGACGACATCCTGGGCCATGACCCCGAGCTGTTCATCCAACTGCGATATGCTTTCCACGAATTCTTCCCGCAGTTTGCCAGTGTAGGCGTCAAGACTGAAATGGCCGTAGCCAGAAGCGACAACGCAAATAACCTGCCGGTATCGGCGGCAGCGCAAGGAAAAGGAATCTTCTTCGAGACACGCAGCGGCCAGACTATTCGCGCTAGGCAGGCCTCTGACGGTGCCATTCTGTTCCTGGGTTTCCTCGCTCTGGCCCATCTGCCGGACCCGCCGACATTGCTGCTTATCGAAGAGCCCGAAAACGGTATCTACCCGAAGCGGCTCGGGCAAGTCATCACACTGCTCAAAGAGCTGGTCTATCGGACCGAAGGCGTGCGGTTTCCTCAAATCATCATGACCACACACTCACCCTACGTTGCCAGTTTCTTCGAGCCGGAGGAAGTGACGTTTATGAGTCGGCGGCCGGGTGAGCCGGACGGGCCGGTTCGCGCTCGACCGATGCGCGACGCGCCAAACATCCAGGAACGGCTTGGCGGTGAGTTCTACTTGGGCGAGTTGTGGTACAACCTCAGCGAGGAGGACCTGTTCGGTGAGCCCTGACGGCAACGTGGTTATCGAGATCTACGGAGAGGGCAAGACGGACGTGGGCGAGGCGACCACGAAACCGCAGCCGCCGGACAGAGGCGTGGTTCCCATACTGGTAAGCACGCTTTGCGGTCGTCCGGCTGGAATGTTGGTCAAGAGATATGGCAGCGTATTCCTGAATGGCCAAAAGGGAAGCCTCTCGCAGAAGGTACGGTTCGCCAAACAGCAGGCTTGCTATAACGGTTCGGCCGCGGCGGTCTTCGTCGTGGATTCCGAAGGCGGACGTGGTCAACTGAAGAAGAAAACGCGAGATCTAACACGCAGCCGCGACCACCGCCTGCCCAACTTTCCCATGGCCGTGGGTGTTGCACAACCCTGTATCGAAGCCTGGTTATTGAGCGATGCCACGGCGATTCGGCGTGGGCTCGAATTGGCGGAGACTCCACGGGTGCCCGACGAACCGGAGAAGCTGCCCGCCCCTTGCCAAGACACAAAACGCAATCCCAAGAACGTCCTTGTCGCGGCCGCTGGATCGAGTAAGAAAGAATTGTCCACCAAGGAGAAGGACCAAATCGCCCGGTCAATGAACGACATGAACATCCCTCGCCAGCGCTGCCCGGAAGGCTTTGCACCGTTTGCCGACGAGGTCCAACAGCACATCGCCCCGCTCTTCCCTTAGCCCCCGGCTTTGCCGGGGGACGCGTGACGCCGGGAAGGCACGGTTTGGCCACGGCGCGGCCCGTCCCCCGGCAAAGCCGGGGGCTGAGGGACGTTGGAGTGTCACGCTCACGACCACCAGTACGAGGAACCAAGTATGAAAGTTGCCTACCTGACGGCATTGAGGGAGTTGGAGATTCGCGAGGAGCCGCGGCCCGTGTTGGAGCGGGCGGACGATGTGCTAGCGCGGATCGAGCGGGTGGGCGTTTGCGGGTCGGACGTGCATTATTTCAGCGAGGGCCGCATCGGCGACGATCGGGTGCCCTTTCCGGCCAGCGTGGGGCACGAGTGTGCCGGAACGGTCGTCGAGGTCGGGGCCGAGGTCGGGCGGCTCAAGCCGGGCGATCGGGTGGCGGTCGATCCGGCTATCGTCTGCGGACACTGCGACCAGTGCCGGGCCGGTCGGGTGAACACCTGCCGCAACCTGCAATTCATGGGCTGTCCGGGCGAGGCACTCGGCGCGATGGCCGAGTATCGAATTCTGCCCGCCGCCAATTGCCTGCCGGTGCCCAACGAGATGTCGCTGGAAATGGCCGTGCTGGCCGAACCGCTCTCGATCGGACTGCACGCGGCCCGGCTGGGTGAAGTCTATCCGGCAGCCCGGGTCGGCATACTAGGCTCCGGGCCGATCGGGCTCAGTGTGCTGTTGTGCGTCAAGGCCAGCGCTCCCTGTTCCGTCTACATGACCGATCTGATCGAGAGCCGCCTGGAGACCGCCCGGGCGT
>CAZDHN010000336.1:0-7364 GCA_964505115.1 uncultured Planctomycetaceae bacterium | reverse complement strand
ACCCTAATGTTGGCGATCCCGTGGCCCAGCTACGCTTCAACCGGATGAACCAAAAAAGTTGACTGGCCGACCGCCGCATGGTTCAATAGACTCCGGACGTCGAAGCTGCAAAATGCCGGTAACTGCAACACACCAGGAGGTTTCCAATGAAGCGCGTTAATGTATTCGTATTCCCACTGCTCGTGTTGTTCTTTTGGACGTTAGTCGCTGCCCGGCCAGGTTTTGGTGAAGAGAAGGACTTCGTACCGTTGTTCGATGGAAAATCGCTCACCGGCTGGAAAATGGTTGACGGCGATGCGATCTTTCGGGTTGACAAGGGCTGCATCGTGGCCGAAGTCGGCTGCGGAAAAGGAGCCTTCCTACGAACCGTCAAAGACGATTACCGCGACTTCATCCTCGAACTGGAAGTGAAGCTCGACGAGCCGTGCAACTCGGGTGTGCAGTTCCGCAGCTATCAGCGCAAAAGCGACGGCGTGGTGTGCGGTTATCAGTGCGAGATCGACCCTTCGGAGAGGGCCTGGTCGGGTGGCATTTACTACGAGGGCGGACGCGGATGGGTCTATCCGCTCAAGGGCAAGGATGCCGCCCAAAAGGCGTTCAAGGTCGACGATTGGAACAAGCTGCGGATTCGGGCGGTCGGTTCGAAGATCGAGACGCGGATCAACGGCGTGCTCTGTACCGACTTGACCGACGATGCCGACAAGAAGGGTTTCTTCGCGATTCAGATGCACCCCGGCAAAAAAGGCAAGATTCGCTGGCGCAACATTCGGGTCAAGCAACTCGATGGCAAGAAGTAGCTCACCGACGCGAGCGTCGCGTTCCGTAATGCACCTAAGAGACAGCCGAAGAATAACTTTCCGCGTGTACTCATCACGCTCCGCGTGATGCAGGTTCGTCACGCGGAGCGTGACGAGTACTGAGGAACTCAACATGAAGACGCGTATCGCAGTGTATATGGTTGGTACTCTTGCAACAGCGTTACTGCTGCCGGGCGTCTGCCTGGCCGAGCCCGCGAACGGGTTGGTCGGCCACTGGAAGCTTCAAGCCGATTGCCGAGACAGCTCCGGCCAGGGCAACCACGGGATCAACCATGGCGTCGAGTTTGACGGGCGAAACGGGGCCGAGTTCAACGGCGTCGACAGCTACGTCGAAGTGCCTAACCCGCAGTCGCTTATTCCCGCCCACGGGCCGTTCTCCATCGCCGTTTGGGTCTACACCGAGGCCGAGCAGGACGACATTCTGGGCGACATTCTGAGCAAGTACGATCCGGCAAGCCGCACCGGTGTGACGCTCGCCGTACAGGACCATGCCGGTGCGTCGTCCTCGCAAGCCAACAGCCGCAATCTGTCGTTCGGCATCGACGCCGCCAGAATCGATTGCGAGTGGACCGATCGTGGCCGGCCGGGAAACAGCCGCCACGTCTGCTCGATGGCCGTTTTCCAGGGCAAGCTCTACGCCGGCACGCTGGAACGGGGTCGAGACGAAGCGGGCCACGTGTTTCGCCACGACGGCGGCTCGACCTGGACCGACTGCGGCCGGCCCGACAGGTGCAACGCCGTTTTCGCGCTGGCCGTATTTGAAGGGAGTCTCTACGCCGGCGTGGCTCGACGTGATACGACGCACGACGGGCAGGCACCGTCGCCCAACGAGCGTCCGGGTGGAAAGGTCTATCGATACGAGGGCGGCCGGCGATGGACCGATTGCGGACGGTTGGGCGACGCCGATTCAGTCTACGCCATGGCCGTCTACAAAGGGAAGCTCTACGCCACCACGCTCTATTGGCCGGCCAAGGGCCTGTACCGCTACGACGGCGGCACCAAGTGGACGTTTTGCGGCAATCCCGGCCAGCGGGTCGAACCCTTGGCGGTGCACAACGGCTACTTGTACGCGGCCAGCTTCGACGGCGGTGAGTTTTTCCGCTACGACGGCCGGGCGTGGACCCGTCTGAAGCCCATTCCCGACACGACCCAAACCTATTCGATTGCCATCTACCAGGGTCGCATTCACGTGGGCACGTGGCCCAACGGCAAGGTGTTCCGCTACGAGGATTCCGGCGACTGGACTTTCCGTGGTCGGCTGGGGGAAGAGCGGGAGATTCAGGCCATGCTGGTCTACAACGGAAAACTGTTCGCCGGCGCGCTTCCCTCGGCCAAGGTCTGTCGCTACGCGGGCGACACGACGTGGACCTATACCGGACATCTTGACGAAGGTGGCGGCCTCTACCGCCGCGCGTGGAGCCTGGCCGTTTGCGGCGGAAAGCTCTTCTGCGGAACCATGCCCTCCGGGCGCGTTTGGTCGCTGGAAGCCGGCAGATGTGCCACGCATGATAGCCAACTCGCCCCGGGCTGGCGGCACGTTGTAGCCGTCAAGGGGGCCGACCGGCTCAAGCTCTATGTGGACGGCAAGTGCGTGAGCACCTCGTCGAGCTTCCAGTCGAGCAACTACGATCTGGCCAATCCGGCACCGCTGAAGATCGGCCTCGGTCAGCGAGATCACTTCAAGGGCAAGCTGAGCGACGTCCGAATCTACAACCGGGCCCTGAACAACGCCGACGTTTCGGCCTTGAAGCGAGCCGGCCGCTGAGGTCGGCAACGGGTCGTGCAGTTAAGAAACCCGAAGCGTGAGCGAGGGACGCCAAACGAGTTTGGTCCTCTACCCGCAATATGTACGATGAGACAGTGTGTCGCGGCATGTGCCATGCCAATGCGAGAGAAGTTGTTAAGCGTCCCTCGCTCACGCTTCGGGTTACAATTGGTCCGTGAATAATCCGGGCTAGCTGGTCCGGCTAATACCTGATCGCTGACTACTAACGGCTTTCAATTATCGCCATAATCCTTTCGGCCGTGCGTTGAATGTCGTAATGCAGCCGCACGCCCTGCAAACCTTTTTGTCCCAGGCGGCGGGCCTTTTCGTTATCCAGTAGCAACGGCTTGAGGGCTTGGGCCAGGTCGATTGCCGAGGTCCCTTCATACAGAAGGCCACCCTGGGTGTGAGCTATCAACTCGGGAAAGACGCCGATGGCCGGTTGTACCACGGGCACGGCGCAGGCCAGGGCTTCCAAAACGTAGAGCCCGTAGGCCACCGGGCTCTTCTCCGGCACGGTCAACACGGTCAGATCCTGGAGAAACCGAAGGCGTGCCGAAAAACTGAATTCGCCCGAAAATGTCACATCATCCAGGCAGCCGGCTTTTTCCAGCCGTTGCTGGAGTCGGCGAATCAAGGGTTCGTCACTTCTCAGCCGGCCGCCGGAAATTCTTAACCGCGCGTGGGCCAGTTGCGGTTCTGATTTGATCAGAATGAACGCGTCGACCAGCCTGTCCAGGCCCTTCTCCGCACAGAGTCGGGAGAGGAATCCAATCGTGGGAACCGCGGGCGACTCGGGCGCCGGCGAATACTCATGAATCGGGATGCCGATGGGCAGGCAATGCCGCTTGGATCGAGGAATTTTTAGCCGCTGGGCCATTAACCGGTCGTAGAATTCGCTCACCGCCAGAAAGCCGTCTACCTCGCGCGCGCTACGACGCATAAGCTCCCAGGCCTGCTCGGCATAGGGCGAGGCCAATCCGTCGACGAACCCGTCTTCGTCCTGCAACAGACAGAAGACCGGGACCTCCAGCCGTTCCTTAATGGCGGGAACCAATCCGGACAACAGGACATTGGAGATCATCACCACGTCCGGACGATTCTCGTCGGCATCAAGCCAATCGAGGAAGCGCTCGAGTTCCTTTATTTGTCGGCCTTCCCGCCCCCGGAGCATGGAAAGCGTGGTTTCACCCAAATCCTTGGCACTGGTCATGCCCACCTTGCGGCCGGCCCAGTCCAAGAGTGCTCGGCAGTCAAATAGCTTATCCAGCCAGCGCGGAGTCTTTCGGAACAGCGCCAGTTTCTGCTGGAGATAGACGTTCACGCCGCCGTAGAAAATCGGAACCTCCGTAAGCGGCGGTTCGTCTTGCGACTGTAATGGCAGATAGAAGGGCACCAGGATAACGTCGTGCCCCAATGCGCGAAGCGCGCCGACCAAGGCACGATCGCGCAGGCAATTCTCGCAATAGAAATTATCACCGGACCCCGGCGTTATCTGTACAATTCGCATCGCATAACCCCCAACGCCCTTTACTCACTTGGCCGTGAAGCAGACCACGCTGCCGTCGGCCAGACTCATGTAGAGGTTCCCGGTCGCCGCGGCCATGCCGTCGTAGACGGGTGGGCTGGCGAGTTCGAGTTGGCTTAGCTGTTCGCCCTTTGAGGTTGAAACGGCTTGCAGTAGGCCGCCGCGCCTGCCGTCCAGGGCCGCCCAGGGATCGTCGGGGATGACTATGTCGGGTGTGCCGGCCAGGAAGAGTGTCTTTCCGGCGATCACCATCGCCACGGCACGTAGCGGAACCTTCTTCGACCACTGGGATTTGTGTTCGGGACGCCGGGCGGCAAACAGCGAGTAGCCTTTGGTGCCCGGTCTGAATATCGCCCGGGAGTGCCGGGCGCCGCCGGCTATCGACTTGATGCCGTAGGCCGTCTGGTCGTCGAAGACCAGCAGCTTGCAGGGCGACCGGCCGTCGACCGTCCAGTAGGTCTGGCTGAACCAGCAATCGTCGAGCATGCCGGCGACCGACATCACGTGGCCGCCCACGTAGGGGTGCATTCTTCGTTGCTTGCGCGGCGGCAACGCTTCGGCGGCGCTTCGGAACACTTCGGCAGCGCTTCGGTAGCTCAAATCGGCCGGGTCGAATTGGAGATGTCGCATGAAGATGCTCGTGCCGTCGCCAACGAGGATGTCGGGCAAGGCGCCCAACGCGTCGGGAGGCATGTCGTAAGGTAGCCGGGCCTCGGCCATGTCGTCGGTCTTCGGGTCGAGGCTGTTGATCCGCTTCATTAGCAGCCGCTTGCCAGTGGCCGGCTCGACCGCCTGGACGTAGATTCCCCCGTCGAGAAACGACGACCGGCCGGCGGCGAAGTAGGCCACGCCGTTTTGGATCAGCACGCTTCCATGCACGGGCCAGGGCGATTCCAACTGCTCGCGACATACGATGAGCGATTCGGCGGGCGCGGCACGCAGCCGCCAGACAAGCTTGCCGTCGTCCGCGCGCAGGCAATAGACCCAGCCGTCAGCCGATCCGAACAGAGCCAACCCCCGATAGACGGTCGGCGGCGTGTCGATTCTCCCTCCGGCCGTGTAGTGCCAAAGCGGCTTGCCGTCGGCCGCGTCCAGCGCCCACACCGTGTGCGTCTCGGTGGAGGCAACGAAGACCTTGCCGGCGGCAATCACCGGACTGCTGGGCCGGCCGCCGATGTTTGCCTTCCACTTGGGCTTCAGGTTAGCGGCGACTTCCGTGCCGGCATGGCCGCTGCGGGCGGCGTCGTGACGGTAGGTGGGCCAGTCTTGGGAAAGCGGAGAGCGGAGAGCGGAAAGCGGAGAGCCAAGGTCGGAATAGGCCTGGCCACGTTCAAGCTGCGCCACGTCTTCCGCTTTCCGCTTTCCACTTTCCGCTTTGCTAAGTGCCCAGAATCCGTTGAGCTTGGACGTGACGTAGCAGATGCAGGGATGCGGCGGCGCGTAGAGCAGCCCGTTGCTGGGCAGGATTCCGTATCGACACGTCCCCCGCACCCAATGGTTCCGCGAAGTCTCCCCGGACGCGATGTCGATGAACTCGGTTCCCCGTCGCCCGGTGATGATGTAGCGCGACGTGGCCTTGTTCCGGTAGCAGCGGTGATGGTGCCCCTGGTCGAGCGCCTCTTTGGTCGAAAGCCTGCGCTTGACCTCACCGCTTTGTGGATCCAGGCCCATCATCGAGAAGGCTTCACGCTGATGTACCCAGACAAGCCCGCCGATGGCCAAGATGTCGCCCGGCGTGTAATGCCCCCACAAACCGCACGGTTGCGTCCAAAGAACCTCGCCCGATGCGGCCGAGATACCCAACAGTTCAGCCTTGGTCGGCTCGTTCCAGAGCTGCTTTTGGAGCGTGGCGTCGGGCTCCATGAAGAACACGACGCCGTCATGATAGACCAGGCTGGAAAGGTTGGTGAAGTAGTAGTTACCGTACGTTACCGGTTTTGGACGAGCCGGACGCGGCTTCCGCCAGATACGCTCGCCCGTCCGCAGGTCTAGGGCCGTGACCGCGTTCTCTTCGGCCAGAAACGCCTTCCCACCGCCGAGAACCATCGTCAGATGGGTAACGCGCTCGATGGCGTCGGCCTTGGAAGCGGCGCCGCTGAAACCTTCCGTTCTCCATAACGTCTTGCCAGTCCGGGCGTTCAGCGCGACCACGGCCTTCTTCACGGCCGGCTTATCCTTGATGTTGCCGGGCCCCTGCCGCGCCATGTTGACCGACAGCACCAGCGTTCCCTCGTGATAGAGGACCTCGTCGGTGAAGCGGGTTTCCGGATAGGTCATCAGCGTCGCGCCGGTTGCCGCGTCAAGTGCCGTCAACGGGGCGTTGAAACCCAAGGTCACGTAGACGCGATCACCGACCGCCACCAGCCGGCGTGCTATGTGGGTCGGGTGGTTCCAACGTCCGTTCCCGTGCGAGTGATCGCCCCACTGCTTCCAGCCCCACTCGGCAATCGGGCGCTTCCATAAGAGCACGCCGCTGAAGGCGTTGCGGGCAACCAGCGTCCAGCGGTCGGGCAGGCCGTCGATGCCGGCGGGGGCCTCGTTGATGATGGCGAACAGCCGGCCGCCGCAGGAGACCATGGCGTTGAGGCTGGGTGTCAACTCGTGGTGCCGTTGCCAGCGCGGATCGGCAACCCAGCGCACGTGCCGCGGTGGACCGACCGCCGTGTCGTTCCCAACGGCGTTGCCGTCGGCGCCGTGCAGCCAATGCGTCCACTCGTCGATTTCCTTCGGCCACGGCTTCTTGATCGTCTTGCCGCCGACGCGGGCCGTGCCCAACGGCGCCAGCACGCGCATGACTTCGTCCATCGTCACGTCGCCCAACTGCTCGGCCACCAGCAGGTTGACCAGATTGTCGGTGTACGGCAAATGCCGGCCGTCGAACGTCTCGACCGACACCGGGCCGTAAAGGCCTTTGGAGCGGATGTACGCCCGCGCCGCGGCCACTTGCCCGGCATCCGTGTCGAGCCCGTGTACCAGATGGCTGTTGCTGGCACGCAGGGCCACGGTGAGTTTGCCGTCACCGCAACCGAGATGAACCACCAGTCCTCCTTGGATGCCGGCCGCTTGGATTGTCTTCGCGGAACGCTCGGCAGCCACATGCCCTTGAAAACCGACTAGCGCGATGATCGTTGTCAGGGCCGGCATAAGTGTGTTTCTTACCATTCCGTAATCTCCTTGCGGCTATCGCCCGTCTTCCGGCAGGGGCGGGATGCGGGCAAAACGTCCGGGCGTTGTGGCGATGGTTATTAATCTT
>CAZDHN010000335.1:0-7365 GCA_964505115.1 uncultured Planctomycetaceae bacterium | reverse complement strand
AACAGATGCCCGTTTCCAACTTCTTGCCATTTTGCGCAAGACTTGATTGGTAACGCTCTAATCCCCAATCCCTAATCCCTCCTCCTCAAAACAACGGATCCTCCTGATGGCGTCTCTGGACCACTTTCTCCCAGAAGAATCGGGCCGGGCCGCTGAGCACGAAGGCACAACAGATTATCGGTACCGAGTAGCCGCGAATTACCATGATCGCCACCAGGGCGAATACCACGCCCACAAGATGAGCAAAGCTGCGCTGACCTCGGAATAGTTGGTTGACAACGTGCGGGTAGGGGATTCGCGACACCATCAACAGAGCAACAAGAATGGCGAAGAAGGGCAACACGGTTTGCAGTACGATATCGATCTCCGTTGCGAACATCAGCGTATTGTCTTCCTTGCGGAGCGTGTAGAACATGATGCCGAAGCCGGCAATCGCCGCCGCCGCCGCCGGGGTGGGCAGGCCGCTGAAGTGCAGGTGGTCGTCCTCGTCGGTCGTCTCGACGTTGAACCGCGCCAGCCGCAAGGCGGCACAGGCGGCGAACGAGGCGGCAATTACCCAAACCGCCTCGCGATGAAGATAGGCAAAGCGGGGACACATCTTCACTAGCAGGAAGCCGGGCGCAACGCCGAACGTCACCAAATCGCACAGGCTATCCAACTGCGCGCCGAAATCGCTCGTCGTTTTCGACAATCGGGCGACGTGCCCGTCCAGGGCATCGAAGACCATCGCCAGGAATATCAACCAGCCACTAAGCATCAGCGCGGTTGGGTCCCGCGGATCGAACGCGATCGACTCCGGTCGGTCTATCCGGGAGGCAACCACGATGGCAAAGAACCCGCAAACCAGGTTCCCCAGCGTAAACATCGTTGGAAATACGGCAATCGTTCGTAGCGGTTTCATGATTCCGTTTCCTTCTCGGCTCTTTGCCCGCTGGTCCCCATATCATACTTCGCCAACACGCTGGTCCCGGCTTTGACCCGCTGTCCAACCCGCACTTCAATTTTCAGGTCTTCGGTATCGGGCAGTATCAGTTCGGTACGGGAGCCCAGCTTGATCATTCCGAATTTCGCGCCGCGCTCGACGACTTCACCCGGCCTAAGCTCGCAAACGATCCGTCGGGCGATCGCGCCGGCGATCGGCCGGACTATCAGGCGTCGATAGGGCGGCGACTCCTCCTCCAGGCCGATCCAGATATTCTCGTTCTGCAGGGCGCTCTCGGGGTTCAGTGCGTTGAGGAATTTGCCCCACGAGTAGCGCTGCCTTATCACCCGGGCCGCGGCCGGAGAACGGTTAATATGTACGTTAAAAATCGATAGAAAGATTCCAATTCGGACGGCCGGTCCGCCAATGAATTCGTCCCGCTCCAGGCGAGTTATCTCGACGATCTTGCCGTCGGCCGGCGAGACCATCAGGCCCGCCTCTTGGGGCACCCGACGTGGCGGATCGCGGAAGAACCAAACAACCAGCACCAACGGTACGGCGGTCAACGCAGCCAGATACCACCAGTAGTAGGCGAGAATTACCGTCGAAACCAACAGTGGCCAGCCAATCAACTGTAATTCGGCCAGCCCCCATCTGGCGAAGGGGAGCCGCTCGCGCCAGCGGAACGGGTCGTCGGCCTCGTCCCAATCGCACTGGCATTGGTTGCGGCAGTATTTCAGGTCGCGCGGATCGAGCACCTCGTGCGGCGCCCCGTCGGCCGAGCCGCGACGCAACTCGGCCATTCGGGCCACATAGGCGGGCCGAAATCGCTTCAAATACCAGCGCCGCCAACGTGCCCAGGCCAACTCGATCCGGTAACAAATCCCGCCACCCGGCTGGACGCTCGTCAGGTCCACCGGAATCGGCTCGGGAACAGCTCTGCTCGGGGGATTTTCGGTGGTACTCATGATCCAATCAACGGAATCCGGCGGAAACAGCGGAAACAAACAATCTATGATAGCCTTTTGAGCCACAATTGAGAAGAAAGGGGGAGGGAAAAGGGGGAAAGGGACGCGGAGGTGGTCAGGGAGAAAGGGGAAAGAGGGAAAAGGGGAAAACGGCGGAGTAAATTGCGGTGGACGGCTGAAATGGCTTGGATTCCGTGTCAAAGCGGCTGGGCAGGTCATTGGGAGTGCCAAGACAAAATGGGAACACTAATCGTCACTAATCTTCGCTAATTGTTTTGATTAGCGTTCCCTAAGCATCTGCCGACTGATTTGACGCAGTTTCCGGCTTGTCTGCTCAGGTTTCTTGGGGAACTTGGAGCCTGCACGCAACGTTTTCCCCTTTTTCCATTTCTCCCTTTTTCCGCCCCCTTACTCCCGTTTTTGACTCCCGGGCGAGAATCATACGGCGGCGGGGTACTAGCCAAATCTGGCCAAATCGGGCACAATGGGCGGGTTTGGAAGCTGGCCGAAAGGTTCCGCCGCCGTGGCATCGGCCCGAGCGGCGAAAGACATATTCACATTTGGCTCCTGTTTTGGAGAGAAGGAAGAGAGATCATGAGTTCCACTATTGTTGACATTCACGCCCGGCAAATCCTCGACAGCCGCGGAAATCCGACCGTCGAGGCCGACGTGGCCCTGGCCGATGGCTCCTTCGGCCGCGCGGCGGTCCCCAGCGGAGCCAGCACGGGCGTCCACGAGGCGCTTGAGCTTCGCGACGGAGACAAGACCCGATACATGGGCAAAGGGGTCATGCAGGCGGTGACCAATATCAACGAGCAACTGGCCGACGAGTTGTGCGGCATGAGCGCGTTGGATCAAACGTCCGTCGACCAGCGAATGAACGAAGTGGACGGCACCGACAACAAGAAGAACATGGGCGCCAACGCCATCTTGGGTGTCTCGCTGGCGGTCGCCCACGCGGCGGCCGACTACTGCGGCCTGCCCCTGTTCCGTTACCTGGGCGGAGTTGGCGCCCGGCTGCTGCCGGCGCCGATGATGAACATCGTCAACGGCGGCGAGCATGCCGACAACGCGGTGGACATCCAGGAGTTCATGATCATGCCGCTGGGCGTCGATACCTTCAGCGACGCCATCCGCTGCGGCTGCGAAATCTTCCACAACCTGAAGAAGGTGCTTCAGTCGAAGAACCTGGGTACCAACGTTGGCGACGAGGGCGGGTTCGCGCCCGACCTGAAAAGCAACGTCGAAGCGCTCGACCTGATTATGGAAGCCGGCGAGAAGGCGGGCTACGAGATGGGCAAGCAGGTCTTCATCGCCATGGATCCGGCCGCCTCGGAATTCTACGGCAAGAAGGAAAAGGGTCGCTATCTGGTCGACGGCAAGCTGCTCGACGCGGCCGGCATGGTCGAGAAGTACGTCCAGTGGGTCGAGAAGTACCCGATCTGCTCGATCGAAGACGGCTGTGCCGAAGACGATTGGGAAGCCTGGACTCTGATGACCGAAAAGCTGGGCGATAAGATCCAACTCGTCGGCGACGACCTCTTCGTGACCAACACCAAGCGGCTGCAACGCGGCATCGACGACGGCGTGGCCAACAGCATCCTCATCAAGGTCAACCAGATCGGCAGCCTGACCGAGACGATCGAGGCCATCGACCTGGCCACCCGAAACGGATACACCAGCGTGATGAGCCATCGTAGCGGCGAGACCGAAGACACCACGATCGCCGATCTGGCCGTCGCCATGGGCACCGGGCAGATCAAGACCGGCTCGGCCTCGCGGACCGATCGGATGGCCAAGTACAACCAGCTCCTTCGCATCGAAGAAGCCCTCGGCGACACGGCCCTCTACGGCGGACCCCTGTTCCCGAAGAAGTAAGGAAGTAGCCATCACGCTCCGCGTGATGGAGGATCGTCACGCGGAGCGTGATGAATACCAATAATGACCACCCTGCTGGAAAACCCGATGCCGCTGATCTTCTTCGGCATTATTGCCGAGGCGGTGTTGGGTGTAATCCTTCTGCGCACCGGCCGGGGCGCGATACTCTGGGCGATGCTCGGCGTGCTTCTGCTGGTAATGGGCGGCTTGGGCCTCGAACGGCTGGTGGTGACCGAAGCCGAAGAGGTCGAAGCCACCTTGGAAGCCGTGGCCGACGCCCTGCTGGCAAACGATGTCGATCGTGTGTTTCAATACGTCGCGCCGGAGGCAGGAATGTCGCGCGCTCGGGCGCGGCAGGCGCTTGGCATGTACCGGTTGACCAGCGTCAAGATGAACAACCTGAAGATAACAATCAACCGGCTAACCAGCCCGCCGACGGCCAAGGCCCGATTCATCGGTGTCTTCACCGGCAAGGACCAGACCGGCATGCTTCTCCCCTCGAACGGCCGATATGGTTTCGAGGTCAAGTTCCGCCAGGAAGGCGACCGCTGGCTGATCACCGGACACAGCGAAGGCGATCCCCGCAAGTTTATGTAGGGCGGCAGGGCCGCCAACCAAACCGGTGCTACCGCACCCAGGCAAGAACCCGCCCGCCACCAATCGCTGAACTTTGTCAAAAACTTGACGATCTTTGAGGTTAGTAGTGCGGGGTGGGGCTCACCGCGCTCAGCCCACTCTACACGTTTACTCACGGTCCGGGCGGACCCGGCGTGCCGAGGAACTGTCCCTGATACCAGTAGTTGCCCGGACCGCCAAACCCCGGGCCAAACCCCGGACTGCCATATCCATATCCCTGGCCGAAGCCTTGCTCGACCCAGCCGCCACCAGCCGGCGAAGTCCAGGGTCCGCGGGCGTTACCCCAGGGTCCGTAGGGTGTAGCCCCGTCGCGGTACGGCCGCTGCCATTCGCCGTAAGGTCGAATGTTCTGGCCGTCGCCCCAGGTTTCCACCATGTGCAGATGATCGGCGCTGCCACCCACTCGAATACTCGAACGGTTCTGGCGGTAGCCGCTTCGCACGAAGTTAGGGTCGGGCGTGAAGTAGGGGGTCTCGGCCGCCACGTACTGCCGCACCCGATGGCCCGTTTCTTCAGCGTGGCTGTAGTACGATTGGCTGAACAGCCAATTGGCTTCCGCCGGCGCAACGCCGAGCGGCACGACCGTCGATAGAACGATCGCTAGGATGATGTGTCGTCTCATGGGAAGTTGAACCTGTTGCTTTCGCCGTTTCGCGCCGGCCGTCCGACCGAAACCGCAATCAAATGAGGGGGAATCCGCGTTCCTTCCCGATTGTTCCTTCGTCTCCTTCGCTTTCTCTAGTCCCGTGCTCTGCTTTCGGGTCCCCTCTCCCAAAGGGAGAGGGGAGAATCTCAATCGTCTGCCCCGTTACTTCTTTGGGCTTTCCACCATCAAGCCCGGATTGTCGGGCATCTCGACCTGTGCGGGATCGTAAACGAACCGCTGGTCGCGCCGCAGCTTGGGTAACTCGATGTGGCTCGGCTCGATGATCTCCTTCATAAACTCCTCGTGCGTTTGGGGATACCGATTGTGCGTGGCCTCGAAGAGCTTCATGCCGTGAATGATTTGGTTGAAGGCTATCCGCTCGCGAATCGAGAAAAATGCCTTGACGGGCGTGGCCACGAACCCTTCGCCGTATCCCTTGCCCTTCACGCCCACTCCCGGCTTGGCCTGCTGGCGAACCACGTCCGGCTGGGGTGCCGCGGCCGGTGGTTGGATATCGCGGGCCGGACTCTCGGCCACCGGCGGTGGCGCCGGCGGCAAGTTCGGCTGGTTGGCTGCCGGTACGTCGGTATTCGGCGCGCCCGAATCGGCCGGCTGGCCGCCACATCCGGCAATCGCCCAAATCGCCAAAGCCACGATTAGCGCGCTTTGCGAAATCAATCTGGCCGCTGCTAGCGTCGCTGGTTTTCCGTTCATCTTACCCCTCCTGTTTCCGTTTGTTGGATGGAGTTGACGTTCCGTCGGATGATTCTCCGCCGTTGGCGGCCCTTGAAAGCGTTTTGCGTCTGACCGTAATGCCCCGACTAGCCTCGCCCGACGCGGCGGCGGCCGGCTCGGTTAGATTGAATTGCCACGGTTCCATTTCGGCAAGCGTCGCCTTCTTGGTCATGTTGTAATCCAAGGGCGTCAAGGCGACCAGCCCCTTGGCAAGGGCCGACAGGTCGGTCTCGTGGGTCGTGCTGGGTGGCGGCGGGCCGCCGGTCAGCCAGTAGTAATCGCGCCCCCACGGGTCGTGACGTTGCTCGAAGCGGTCGCCGTATCGGGCAACGTCCATTGGCACCACGCGCAACTCGGGCGTTTGGGCCAGCGCGGCCGTGGGAATGTTGAGATTGTATAGTTGTGGCTCGGGTCCCTTCTGGTCGAGTATCTGTTGGATGACGCCGCAAGCCAGGTGTGCCGCTTTGTCGAATTGAGCCTGCTCGTCGAACTCCAAGGAGACGGCCACGCTGGTCACTCCGAAGAAGGCTCCCTCGATGGCCGCCGCCACCGTGCCCGAGTAGAGCACGTTGATACCCGCGTTCAGTCCCGAGTTGATCCCGCTGACAACCAGATCCGGCTGTCGGGAGCAGAACTCGGTGATACCGATCTTGACGCAATCGGCCGGGCTGCCTTCGACCGCCCATCCCCAACGTTGCTGGCCGTCGTAGACTTCCTTGACGATCAGCGGGGTGAGATAGGTTATCGAATGTCCCACGCCGCTCTGCTCGGTAGCCGGCGCCACGACGTGGACCTCGCCCAGCGCCTGCAATGCCCGTCGCAAGGCCGCCAGGCCGGGTGCGTAGATACCGTCATCGTTAGTTAGAAGAATGAGCATTGAAGCCGCCAATCCCCGAAAAGACCTGTCCCGTCGACCCTCCGTGGGCGCTACCTCCATCATAATCGAAACGGCCCGAAGTTTCAATCTCTGAAATCGCAAACCCCCTCCAGTACAGGCTTTACAGAAACACACAGGCCAATATTCGCCGAAGGGGTGGAATGACTGGCGTAAGGTCGAGAACCGGTGCGCGGCATCAATTTGCCCTGCGTGGTTCGGGCTCGACCCGAGCAGTCGCAAGTTTTTCGGTAACGCTTGCGGCGAATCACTCGACGATAGACAGCGGTCGCTCAGGCTATCGGGCGAATGCTTGCACAACCTGGTATGATTCCGTGGACGAGAGGTTGCCCAGGCTCGGAATCCTTCCCCATGACCGACGTCATCCAGATCCTCTCCGACACCGAGCAAGGCGACACCCGGGCCTCCGGGCAGTTGTTACCGCTGGTCCATGACGAACCGCGGAACTGGTGGCCTCGAAGATGGCCCAGCTTTCGGCACCATAAAATTCTGCTTCCCGGGCGGAAAAATCCGCCCCGGTAGGCGGCGGAGGGCCGCCATGGTAGGATCGCGGTATCGCAAGCCTGGATCGGGTCCACGCTCACGGCAAATGGGAAACGTCCGCAAAAAATGAACGGGATGACCGAAGCCACCAGAACACTGCGGATTGCGATGCTCGCGCCGATTAGTTGGCCGGTGCCGCCGC